>CAIXLU010000098.1 GCA_903920315.1 uncultured Oscillochloris sp. | reverse complement strand
CCCGTCGTACCTTACCAACTGACGCGATGCGAATGCTGGAGTTCGCTCCTGGCCGAGAGGCCGGGGGCATCCCGCCGAGTCGTTGCCGCGCGAGAGCGCCGCAGACGCAGGCGGAGGGAAGACACCATGAGCACACGATGGATGCCATGGCGCTGCGTGCCGATGAAGGACGGGGCACCGCTCCGATATGCTGCGGGGAGTCGCCAGCAGGCTGTGATCCGCAGATCTCCGAATGGGGCAACCCACCGCTTCGGCGGTACGGCCTTCGGGCCGAGGGCACCCGGTGAACTGAAACATCTCAGTAGCCGGAGGAAGAGAGAACGACACCCGTAGTAGTGGCGAACGAACCGGGTGATTGCCTAAACCGTGTCGGTGCCAAGGGGCCACCGTTGCCGATACGGGGTTGTAGGACTGACAGGGAGGTCGGCCAGCCTCCACACGACCTAATTGGCGAGGCGAAGTGGTCTGGAAAGCCACACCAAAGCGCGTGATAGTCGCGTAGCCCGTTGAAACCGTTGTGCCGTCAGCACCTGAGTACGTCCGGGCACGAAGAACCTGGGCGGAAGCCAGGGGGACCACCCCCTAAGGCAAGCTACACGCAGCGACCGATAGCGAATAGTACCGTGAGGGAACGGTGAAAAGTACCCCGGTGAGGGGAGTGAAAGAGACCCTGAAATCGTGTGCTTACATGCCGTGGGAGGGTTAGGGCGTAAGCCATGCCTGACCGCGTGCCTTTTGGAGTATGATCCGGCGAGTTACCCTCGGTGGCGCGGTTAAGGCAGTGACAGCCGGAGCCGCAGGGAAACCGAGTCTTAACGGGCGACTATCGTCGCCGGGGGTAGACGCGAAACCACGTGAGCTATCCATGGCCAGGCTGAAGCGTCCCTAACAGGACGTGGAGGGCCGCACCGGTGTGGGTTACAAACCGCTCGGATGAGCTGTGGATAGGGGTGAAATGCCAATCGAACGTGGAGATAGCTCGTTCTCCCCGAAATGTATTGAGGTACAGCCGCGGCTTAGCGACCGCAGGAGGTAGAGCGCTGTTGTTGTGCGGGGGCTTCACCGCTTACCAAGCGACGGCAAACTCCGAATGCCTGCGGTGGACACCGCGAGTGAGACGACGGGTGCGAATATCCGTGGTCGAAAGGGAAACAGCCCAGACCGCCAGCTAAGGCCCCCAAATCACGACTCAGTGGGAAAGGTTGTGGTGCCGCGCAGACAACCAGGAGGTTGGCTTAGAAGCAGCCACCCTTGAAAGAGTGCGTAATAGCTCACTGGTCGAGTAGCGCTGCGCCGATGCTTCACCGGGGCAAAGTCGTGTGCCGAAGCTGCGGGAGGAGCAATCCTCGGTAGGGGAGCGTCGTCCGGGCGTTGAAGCGTTAGCGGAAGCCGACGTGGAGCGCGGACGAGTGCGAATGCCGGAATGAGTAACAGAGAAGTGGGGTCAGAACCCCCACCACCGTAAGCCTAAGGGTTCCGCCGCACGGATGCACCGCGGCGGGTGAGTCGGGCCTAAGGGGAAGCCGAAAGGCGCACCCGATGGACAATCGGTTGATATTCCGATACCGTACGAAGTCGTTTGACCAATGCCGAATGCTGAGGGGAAGTCGCCGCGGCGAGACGAGCGCCGTGTAAGCCGGTAGGGAGGTGGCGGAGGCAAATCCCCGTCATCGTTGACCGAGAGGCAATACCGAGGCTACGGAGCAATCCACGGCCAAGGGCGAGGCACCTGTGCAGTCACGAAAGGTCGGCTAGGGAGACCGTGTACGCCCGTACCGCAAACCGACACAGGTGGGCTAGTCGAGTAGACTAAGGTGGACGAGTGATCCCTGGTTAAGGAACTCGGCAAATTGACCCCGTACCTTCGGAAGAAGGGGTGCTGCGGACGTGTGAAGCCCCTCGCGGGTGGAGCACGGGGCAGCCGCAGGGTCCAGGCCCGGGCGACTGGATAACAGAACCACAGCTCCCTGCTTAAAGCGTAAGCTGACGTATAGGGGGTGATGCCTGCCCAGTGCCGGAAGGTTAAGGGGAGGGGTGCGAGCTCCGAACCGAAGCCCCGGTAAACGGCGGCTGTAACTATAACAGTCCTAAGGTAGCGAAATTCCTTGTCGGGTAAGTTCCGACCCGCACGAAAGGCATCACGATCTGGGCACTGTCTCAACCAGGGGCTCGGTGAAATTGCAGTGGCCGTGAAGATGCGGCCAACTCATAGCAGGACAAAAAGACCCCGTGGAGCTTTACTACAACTTGCCATCGGATAGATCGCTGCGATGCGTAGGATAGGTGGGAGGCGTTGAACGGGCCCTCGCGGGGGTTCGGGAGCCAACGGTGAAATACCACTCTTCGCTGCGGTCCATCCTCACCCGGCGACGTCGGGGACGGTGGCTGGTGGGTAGTTTGACTGGGGCGGTCGCCTCCCAAACGGTAACGGAGGCGCGCAACGGTCCCCTCATGTGGGATGGTCATCCACAAGCGAGTGCAACGGCACAAGGGGGCTTGACTGCGAGACAAACAGGTCGAGCAGGGACGAAAGTCGGCCGTAGTGATCCCACAGTGCTGCGTGGAAAGGCTGTGGCTTAACGGACAAAAGCTACCCCGGGGATAACAGGCTCAGACCGCCCAAGAGTTCATATCGACGGCGGAGCGTGGCACCTCGATGTCGGCTCGTCGCATCCTGGGGCTGGAGTAGGTCCCAAGGGTTGGGCTGTTCGCCCATTAAAGCGGCACGCGAGCTGGGTTCAGAACGTCGTGAGACAGTTCGGTCTCTATCCGCTATGAGCGTTTAGAGCATTGCAGGGGCCTGACCCTAGTACGAGAGGACCGGGTTGGACGAACCGCTGGTGGAGGAGTTGTGGGGCGTCCTGCAAGCTCCGTAGCTATGTTCGGGAGCAAGAACCGCTGAAAGCATCTAAGTGGGAAATGCGCCCTAAGATGAGTGCTCTCGCCGCTATAGGCGGGTAAGACTCCCAGAAGATTACTGGGGTAAGCGGCCAGGACTGGACGCGCCGCGAGGCGTGGAGGTTACTGGTGCGCAGAGTCGAGGGCTTCCCTCCTCCCGCGTGTGCGGTGCCGGGTGCGGCACAAAGCGACACGACGGGAACAGAATAACAGCATTTGTCGCGCGTCAGTTGGCAGGGTAGGACGGTTCATCTGAACCGCCCACTTGTTCCAGTGGGTGTGTGGCTTGCGCGGTGGACCCACCCCGTCCCATCCCGAACCGGGTCGTGAAACACCGCAGCGCCGATCCTACTGGCGGAGCATCCGCTGGGAACCTAGGTCCACGCACCTGCACCACAAACAGAGCGTCCGCGCCCCTCAGGCGCGGGCGCTCTTGTGATTCGGCCACAGAAGAACACAGAAAGAACACAGAAATATCTTTTTCTGTGTTCTTCTGTGTCTTTCTGTGGCCAAATCTATCGGCTATCGGCTATTCTCACGTTAGCGACCGATAGACCCGCTCCAGCCCGGCGACCAGGCTATCGGCGCTGTAGCGGGCGAGTACCTCGCGTCGGCCCACGTCAACACATGTGCGAGCCAGATCGCGGTTCTGGATGAGGCGCACAATCGCCGCAGCCAGGGCCTCGTGATCGCCATACGGCGCGAGCAAGCCCGTACGCTCGTGTTCGATCACCTCGTTGCAGGTGATCACATCAGTGGTAACCACCGGGGTTCCTGCCAGCAGCGCCTCGATCAGCGGTATTCCAAAGCCCTCGTAGCGACTGGGTGCAGCGACCACGGCGGCCTCGCGCAGCAGCCGCAGTTTCTCGGCCTCGCTCACCTGCCCTCGCAGTTCAAAATTCTGCTCCACACCACCGCTCGCGACAATCTGCCGCAACTCGGCTTCGCCCGCCCGGTTGAAGCTCACGAAGACAAAACGAACATCCGGCACTGCGCGCACCACCGCTGGCATGGCCCGAGCGAGAATATCGAAGCCCTTACGCGGCACCAACTGGCCGATGAAGAGGACCATTGGTCGGGCCGGGTCGGGCTGCGTCACGATGCTCGGATCGTAGCCGTGCATATCAACTGATGGCGGCAGCACCGAGATAATGCCGGGGTCAATGCCGATCTGGGCAAGCATATCGCACTCGCCGTGGGCCAGGGAGATCACCCGATCAACCATGAGCAGGGGGGCGTGGATCAGGTAGTTGCGGAAGGCTCGGCGGGGATAGGCACCTCTGGCGAGGCTGCGCAGAAGTCGGCCCGGCGTTGTGAGCAGATTATCGTAGCGCAGGGGTGCTTCCAGCGGGCGCTCACGGTCGGTCACCAGATCGGCATCGTGCAGCAGACCGTTGACCGTCAGCACAGTGGGAATGCCCAGACGCCGGGCGGTTACCACGGTCTGAAAGCTGAGCAGGTTGCGCATGTGCTGGATGTGGATGATGTCAGGCCGCTCGGCCACCAGCAAGCGCAACAACGACTCGGGGGCGAAGAAGCCATAGGGCGGTGCCCGGTGAACGGGAATGCCGTCAGGAAGCCACTCGTGACGGGTGGATTGGCCGGGGTAGCGCCGGTCAAAGTACTCGTGGGCGACAACCTGATAGCCGTGACGAACGAGCGCCCTGGCCTGGAGTTGCTCGGGACGACTGGGGAAGGCTGGGTCGAAACCAAAAGTGGTGACGATGAGAATTTTCATAAGGAGCGATACACCGCCTCAATGCTGTCGGTTACGGCGGGCCAGGCGAACTGGGCTGCCCAGGCAGGGGCGGCGGCGGACATCGCAGCACGGCGGGATGGGTCAGCGAGCAGGTCGTTGATTGCCTCGGCGAGAGCCTGCGGGTTGCGTGGGGGCACAAGGATGCCTGTGCGGCCCTCGTCCACCACCTCAGGAAAACCACCGAAGCGGCTGGCCACCACCGGTAGCCCGCACGCCTGCGCCTCCACCGGGCCAATCCCGAAGGTCTCACTGGCATAGCTTGTGGCCAGCAGCAGGTCGGCTGAACTGTAGAGTCGGGGCAGTTCGCGCCGATCCAGGCCACCCAAAAAACGCACCCGCGTGCCCAATCCCACCTCAGCGATGATCTGCTCCAGACGCGGGCGATCTTCGCCTGCGCCAGCTACCAGCAGGGCGGCGGTGGGAATGTGCGTCAGGGCACGGATGGCTGTCTCAACGCCCTTCCAAGGCTGGAGCCGCCCGACAAACAGGAGCAAGGGCGTATTTTCCGGCAATCCTAACCGTCCGCGTAGATCTGCGTCGGGCGGCAACGGGCGAAACAGGTCAAGGTCAATGCCGTTGAAGACCACCTTGGGGGTGAACCCGTAGCGACGGGCCACCGTCTCGGCGTTGAAGCGCGAGCAGGAGACAGCGGCGTCGGCCATGCGGGCCAGGGGCCGGTCGCCCCGGTAGAAATCCTCGCCGTGGCAGCCCAGGATCACCTTTGCGCCGCCGAGCCGACGGGCCAGCAAAGCTGGGCCGAGGTCGTAGGGTTTTTGGATGTGGATCAGATCGTATCTGCCGGAGGCCAAATGCGGCAGGGCGGATAGTCCCATCGTCAGGCGTTCCAGCAGCTTGGCCTCAGCGTAGGCCCGGCGCAGGGGCGGGATGGATTGCCAGAAAGATCGCGGCACAAACGGGAAGGTGATCACCCGCACACCGGGGGCAACCTCGCGGCGCGGCCCGATCCCGCCGATCAGCGTGACCTCGTGGTCGCGTCCGGCCAACTCGCGGGCGAGATCCCAGACGAAACTCTCGACGCCACCGAATTTTGTGGTGCTGGTAAGGTTGTAGAGCGCAACACGCATATCAGATCAGCCTTGCGATCCACTTTTTAAATGGCAATCTCAGCTTCATAAGCTGAGCGCGATCCTGCGCGTCCAGCCCGCCGAGGATGCGCAGGGCGACAAAAAAACCGACCGCGCCGACCGTCGCCAGCACAAACATCAGCCCGGCCTCGCGCAGACGCACGGCCAGGCCAGCGGCATCGGGCAGGGGTGGCAACAGGCCACGAGATGCCAGGATGATGGCGGACATGGCCAGGGTTGCGCCAATCACGCGGGCGGTGAAACGCCAGGGCCAGCGCAGGCCGAGCAGTCGGTAGCCATTGCCGGTGGCCCATGCTCCGGCTGCCACCCGCGAAATCCCAAAGGCCATGGCTACGCCGAGCAGGCCGAAGCGCGGTGGCAGCACCAGGGCCAGCAGAGCCACCGCTGTTAGGGTGAGCAGCCGCGAGACAATAATGATCCCCAGTTTCTCGTAGACAACGAGGGCGTTGTGGGCAGTCGTTAGCAGTGACTCCAGGAAAAGGCAGGGCACTAGCACCCAGACAATCGGCGCAGCCACCAGATACTGCGGACTGATCACCAGCAGCGCCTGCTGCGCCAGCAGCATCAACCCGACGCCGCCGGGGACAAACAGCAGCAGTTGGAGTCGCACCAGGCTCTGGTAGGCTCCGTTCAGCGTGCCACCTTCACCCTGGCGCACCCGCGAGAAGAGCGGCACCTGCACGCCCACCATCGGCGTATACAGGTAGCCCAGAGCCATCTTGGCCAGGGCCGCGCCCGCCGTCAGCACTGCCACATCGCCGATGTCGCCCGCGAGGTAGATCGCGAACCCCGCGCTGGCCACAAAATCGGTCGCCGTCATCAGGAAGGAGACCGCCGTGTAGCGGACGAAACCCCTGGGGACGGCGGATTTTAGATTGTAGATGGCGGATTTTAGATTGCGGATTCCGGGTTGGTGGGCGACCTTCTCGCTTCCGGCGGCCTTCTCTTGCTCAATCTGCAATCGAAAATCCGCAATCTGCAATCGGATCACCTGCCAGCCAGCCAGGGCCACGGCCAGAGTTGGAGCCAGGACAGTGGCCCCCAGCACACCCAGGATGGCCCATTGGTTGGGCAAGATGAGGATGGCGGCCACGCTGAACATTTGGGGCAGCAACCCGGCGGCCAGGGCGATGCTGTTCCAGGCACGCTGCTTGAAAAAGCTGTTCAGGTAGGCCATGAAGATGTCGTAGCAGATGCCGAGGAAGAGCAGGGCGATGATCGCGGCGATCACCAGCCAGCCGTAGCCGCCGAGCAGACCGAGCAATTGGGCCTGGTCGAGCACGCCGAGCTTGGGGTCGGCGACGATCTTCTCGCGCAGGGTACCGAGGTACGGGCCGCGCAGCCATGTTGCCAGGCCCACGGCGATCACCAGCAGCACCGCTATTTGGGCGGCGAAGACTGCTATGAGCAGGCGCAGCACGGCACGTGGCCCACTAGATCGGCTCAGTTCGGGGATGTACTTGGGCAGAGCGTGCTGGGTACCCATATCAATGGCGGTACCCAGGCCATTGTTCGCTCCGCTGATCAAGGCCAGCAAACCGTAGCCCGCCTGGCTAAGCAGGTTTAGTTTTATTAGTGTCGAGAGGACTTCGGCTACCAGGCGCAGCGGCACAAAGAGTGTATTCCAAACCACCGCACGCGAGACCTGCGCGGCCAAGGCACCCGGTGCGGGCTGGTTTGAGGGTTGAACTTCAGGAGCCAAGAGCTTGTCTCGCCTTCGACAGCGTGGTGCCTACCAGGATGCTCATCAATTCCGGATGAACATCCCGTGTTCCTGTCACGCAGGGCGCAGCGAAGAGTCCCGGTAGCCCATATCGTGGTCGGGACTCTTCGCTACGCTCTGCGTGACAGAACGCTGGGATACTTAAAAAATCCGCTTCCCTTACTGGTCGTCGCTGGCGCTGATCACCGCCTGGGCGATCTGGTCGCCACGACCCTGGGGCAGATAGACATAGCGACCGCCAAGCCATGCCGCAAGTTGCTGGGCCTCGCCGCGTGAGACGTAGCTGCGCTGAGTGTCAATCACCACTGCGCCGATCCCCGCCGCCTTCAGTCGTCCGCAGAGAGTCTGCACTTCCGTGCGAGCCTGATCCATCCGCTCTTCTTTGCTCTGGCCAGGCGTGGGCTGGAGCGGCACATTCGGCCTCCCGTCGGTAATCAGCACGAGCGTGGTACGGTGGATGCCACGGGCGCGGGCTTGGTCGGCGACTTGATAGGCGGCCAGGAGTGCGGCGGCTAGGGGCGTACCACCGCCGGTGGGCAGCACATCGAGGGCACGCTTGGCCAACTCGACGCTCTGCGAGGGCGGCAACAGCAGGTCGGCACGTTCACCTCGGAAGGCCAGGAGAGCGACGTGATCGCGGTGAACATATGCCTGCTGGAGCAGAGCGTTCACTGCGCCTTTGGCCTGACGCATACGGTGGAGCGCCATCGAGCCGCTGGCATCCACCACAAAACAGAAGAGCGTCCCCGCCTTACTGCGAAACTTCTTGATATGCAGGTCGTCGGCGCGCAGGCGAATACTCGCCCGCACCGGGGGTGAGGGCCGGTGGCCAATCACGGGAGGGCGGGCATCATCATCGGCCTTGCGGGATCGCTGCCAGGGCGCGGCAGCCCGCAGGGTCGCCACGACATCCAGCCGACCCTGGCCCGGCAATCCGGGGATCGAGCGGATATGCCGCCCGCGTTGGCCTGAGGTGTTGCCACGCGAGCCACTGCGCCCGCCACGCCGCACGCTGAAGGGAGTCGAGAGCACATCAGGCGGCACGTCGGCGTCCAGGGCCGACAACACCAGATCCTCAACGCTCAGATCCTCTTCCTCAGGCGGAGGTGGCGGCTGCTCCTCCTGCTCATCGTCCTCCGGCTGCTCCTCGTCCTGCGGGGGCGGCGGTTGCTCCGGCTGCGGCTGCTGTTGCGGCGGCTGCTCCGGCGGAGATTCGTCCTCAAACTCAGGCGTGCGCGTGGCCCGTGGCACCATCACGAAGCGCACTGCCCGCTCCAGATCTTCGTCGCTCACGGCATCGCGGCCCGCCAAAGCCGCCGAGGCCAGAGCCGTCCGCACCGCAAAAATGTCGGCGCGGTGGCCTTCAACCCCCAGGGCCAAGGCCGACTGGCTGAGCTGAATCATCTGGGCGTCGGTGATTGTTATCGTCGGCAGAGACTCGCGGGCGGCCAGTACTGTCGCCGCCAGCAGAGCCTCATCGTCATCGTACTCATCCGTCACCACGGGAGCTTTGGCCCGGACGCGGCGCTTGACGCGCTGGGCCGCATCGGCGTTCAGGTTGCGGCGCACCACCTCCGCACGCGCACGGGCCGCAGATTTGCCAATCGGGGCCACGATCAGGCCCACCCGATCAAGCAGGTGGCGGCGCGGCGGCCCCTCAGCCGGATCGTAGGTGGCGATCAGGGCAAAGCGGGAGACCTCGACCACGCTCAGTCCCTCGCGCTCAACCCGCACAACCCCGCTGTCGAGGGCTGAAAGCAGATGGTTAATGGTGCTATCGTCCAGAAGATTCACGCCATCGGCGTAGAGCAGACCGCCGTTGGCCTTAGCGAGCAGGCCGCTGCGGTGGATGCGCTCGCCACGGGCCAGAGTCGCCTCCAGATCCAGCCCGCCGAGGAGCCGATCCTCGGTGACACCGACCGGAAGTTCGACGAAAGGCGGAGTGGTATTCAGTTCCGCCGCCGCCCCGGCGAGCCGGGCGAAACTGCGGGCGAGAGTACTTTTGCCGGTACCAACACCTGCAGCAATCACCACACCGCCCAGCGCTGGGTCAATCGCCAGCAGCAGCAGAGCCTGACGAGCGGTGTCAAGGCCCACCAAAGCGGAGAAAGGAAGAGTCGTATGGGAAGCATTCACTGCGTTGTCTCATCTTCATACAAAATGCAGAATGCAAAATGCAAATCTTTGCATTTTGCATTCTGCATTCTGCATTCTGCATCGTCCCTGCTACACCAGCACCTCGTCCACCACCCGCTCAATCCGCACTGCATCGTCCTGGGTCTCCAGGGGATCTTTGCGCAAGCGATGGCGGAGGGCGAGGAGCGTGATCCGACGCACATCATCCAGCTTCACCTCGTTGTGGCCCTCAAGGGCAGCCAGCGAAGTGGCGGTGCGGCTCAGGGTGAGCTCACCGCGATGGCCGTCAATCTCAAGCTTCACGCAGAGTTCGGCGATTTTGTAGAGGATCGGGTCGGGCAGCACGACATCGGGCAGACGCTTCTGGGCACCCTTGATCTTGCGTTGAAGCTTCAGCGTCTCCTTCTCCCAGGCTGCGGCGAAGGCGAAGGGGTCGGCGTCGTAGGCCCGGCGGCGGCGCACGATCTCCACCCGCTCCTCAACATCAATGATCGTCACAATGCGGGCGTGGAGTCCGAAGCGGTCGAGCAACTGCGGGCGCAGGTCGCCCTCTTCCGGGTTGCCGCTACCCACCAGCACAAAGCGGGCTGGGTGGCGGATACTGATACCCTCGCGCTCAACGACGTTCGTGCCGCTGGCCGCGACATCAAGGAGTACGTCTACCAGGTGATCCTCAAGCAGGTTCACCTCGTCAATGTAGAGGAACCCACGGTTGGCGCGAGCCAGCAGGCCAGGGGCAAACGCCTGGACGCCCTGGGTCAAAGCGCGCTCAATATCGAGGGTACCGCAAACGCGGTCTTCGGTGGCACCGAGGGGCAGGTCAACCACCGGCACCGGGATGGTGACAGCAGTGGGCTTATGGGCAGCCTTTTTGCCTTCGGGGTGGCTTGTGCAGCGCTCGCACAGGCCAGCAGTTCGTTCAGGGGCGCACGAGTAGGCGCAGCCCGCAATTGCCTTAATCGGCGGGAGCATCGCGGCGAGGGCGCGCACAGCGGTACTCTTGGCGGTACCGCGATGGCCCATCACCATCACTCCGCCAATCGTCGGGCTGACCACGCAGAGCATCAGGGCCAGCTTCAGTTCAGCCTGGCCAACAAGGGCGGCAAACGGGTACGGAGGGACGGCGGCGTTCGGGTTGGGAGCGGTGCCATTCTGCGACTCCGCCGGAGGCGGCGTCTCAAGGATCTCTTTCGACATAGGGAATCACTCAACAGTATGGCGGCAACATGGCCGCATCACAGAAAAGGGATCCCGGAGGCGGACACCCCTCCAGGATCCCTGCATCGGAGCGTGAGACAGATCCCACGCGAGTCACAAGGTGCGGGCGGGAGGGCGCACTACCAGTTCGACTTCTCCGGCACGACTGAGCCAACAGCGGGCTTACGCGCATCGCTACCACTGTTGCGAGTGCGCCGGGCGAAGGCCGTGATGTTTGTCCACAGGAACGTGAGCGCAAGGGACAGAACCGTCAGGATCAGACACGACCAACAGAGAAATGTCGGGGCGAACGGGCCGAGCATTTGGGTGGCTCCGCTGAGACCGCTTGGCATCGCTTCCTCCTGGCATCCCTCTTTCGCCTTTGCAGCGGAGGAGGGCGTTATCACTTCACGCATTTTTTGTAGATCTACACGAACATTCTCGGCCAATTCTACCACATATCGGAAGGGTGCCTGCGGGATTTAAATAGGGTACATGCAAAGTCAGTCCGCCCCTCACCCCCTGCCCCTCTCCCACCGGGGGAGAGGGGAGATTTCGCACGAAAGTGCGTCCGGCTCCCCCTCTCCCGTTCTGGGAATTGGTAATATCGCAAAAGGTACGCTGTGAGACATGTCACGCTGAGCGCAGCGAAGATACGGTATTGTTTGTCAAGGGCCAATCTGCGCGAGCCAGGCCGGACGCCTTCGGCGACCCGATGCGACCTGCCCACACCCGGCCCGTTGCGATGCATGCACGACGACAGCCGATCATG
>CAIXLU010000097.1 GCA_903920315.1 uncultured Oscillochloris sp. | reverse complement strand
GCTATCGCGCTCATTATTTTGTCGCCAAAGACGTTGACCACGGCAATGCTGGCCGCGCAGCCAATCGCGCAGAGACCGGCCAAGGAGATGAGGATGATCGCCCACACTGGCAGACCGCGCTTTGGCGGTATTGCTCCGGAGGGGACGCCAAATGACGGCGGGGGCGGCGGGTTCGGGGTGGGCGGGAGTACCTGCGTAGGGGAACCTTGCTGGCCAGTGGGCATCGTCGGGAAAACGGGGGCGGACTGATCATCCATGCGCGTGCCGCAGTTCCCGCAGAAGCGCTCCTCCGCGCTCACCTGCGTCCCGCACGAGGGGCAGAATCGTACGTTTGACATGGGAATCACCGTAGATCATTTATTCTCGAATGCTCCGAGAGAAAATGATACCACATCGGTCTCTTACGACAACGAGATCGTGCCACAGAAGCACACAGAAGGACACAGAAAAATATTTTTCTGTGTCCTTCTGTGTGCTTCTGTGGCCGCACATCACGCCTCCCGCACTGTCAGAGAATTCCCCGCTCGTGCAGCACAGCCAGCAAGGCAGGCTCAATCTGGGCGCGGATTTCTGCGTTTGCGTAGCCTATCCAGCCCACATCGGCGTGAATATCCATCGGCGCGTCCAGTTCGCCGCCGCGATCATCACTCAGCAGCACCCCCGCCTTCTCGGCGAGCAGAATGGTTGCCAAGTCATACGGGTGACAGCAGATGCCCAAAGCCTCGCCGCGTGCGGCCAGGTGACGGTCAAGGAGCGGGCGAAGATCGGCCACAAAACGGTCATGGCCGGAGATTAGCTCGTAGAGCTGGCCCGCGCTAGAGATGTACTGATCTTCAAAGCACTGAGCCTTGCCAACCTGCGGCGGCCCGAGCGTCGCACGAATCACCGCCTCGTCAATTGCGGCCAACTCCTCACGGGCACCGGGGAAGAAGCGGCTAATCATCGCGAAGCCGTGGGCAATACTGCCCGCCCGTGAGGGTCGCAGGCGCACCGGCACCTGCTCGCCCGTTAGCCGGTTGTAGCGTTCTGCGTGCAAAGGGCCATCGTGCGTGGCCCAGAGCAGATCGCTCAGGTGCTGTTTCACTAGCGGGATTTCAGTCTGTACCGCCAGTTCAATATCACGCAGCCCGGTTGTCGGGCCGCGATTGGGAGCCACGCCCGTAAGCACCCAGCCACTGCGTTTCTGGTACATCAGCCCGCGTGTGCCATCAATCGGGTCAACCAGCACCCGAATAACCGCATTCTCCTCGGTACTACCGACAGGCAGAATCATCTTCCCCTCAGCAATTCCCTCAGCCACCAGCACCAACGGCCAGGTCGGGGCCACCCGCTCGGCGAAGAAGCCGACCAACAACTCCTCGCTCACCCGGTCTACGGCATAGATCGTATCGCCCGCCTGCTCATCCTCCACCACCCCCGACATCTCATCAACCGCGCTGCGCTCACAGGCCGTCACCACCGCATCACGGATTTGGGCGTGCAGTTCCAAAATGAGGGCCAGCAAACTCGACTCGTCCGGTATGCTCATAACGTTATCGCCTCCGGCGATGCTTGTGGCAGGCGCGTTCGCACTCTTGATAGCTGTTTGAAACAATGTTATGATGCGCCCCGGTGCGGAGCGAGCGTTGAGCGAGGGCCTAACCTATGGCTATGTCAAGACCTGAGGCGCTACAGCAGGTAGCCACTTTACCATGGTATCACTCAATTGATCTAGGCGATAGTGTGGTAACCAACGGTCAGTATGACCATCGTCCCTACCTTTCGCACTACGGCCTGCCCGTTGATCTTCACGGGAAAACCGTCCTCGATATCGGGGCCGCCAGCGGCTTTTTCTCCTTTGAGCTAGAGCGCCGTGGGGCGCAGGTGACCGCCACGGAACTAACCCAGTGGCAGGATCACGATTTCGCGCCGACCTACCAGCCCGACCAGACGCCTGAGGAGGGCTACCGCTACCTTCATCAGCCCTTCGATGTTGCCAAACAGATCCTCGGCTCGCAGGCGCAGATGAAGTGGATCAACATCTACGATATTTCGCCCGAGACGGTAGGTGTCTTCGACGTTGTCTTCTGCGGCAGCGTGCTAATCCACCTCACCGATCCGCTCAAGGCCCTGTGCAATATCGCACGGGTGACCCGCGAAAAGGCGATTGTCGCTACGGTGATCCAGCAGCACGAGTCCGAGCGATCCATCGCGACGATGGTGGGCCACGAGAGCGGATACTGCTGGTGGATACCCACCCGCGCCTGCTTTGAACTGATGGCGGTGGCGGCAGGATTTGTCGGGATCGAGTGGATGAGCGACTTTCAGCTTAACTATCGCGACCAGCCGACTGGCCCCTACCACGGCGTCCTGCACGCCTATCCTACCACTGATGGCTGGACGGAGCGCACCCGCCATCGCGACCAGGTTTGTGCGGCGTACCACGATGCGACGAACGAGCAGTCGATCCCGGAGATGCTAGCTAACGTCCGTCGGCAGGAGCAGGAGAAAGCGAATGTGACGGTCGGGAGGGCGCTTCAGGCAGCGCTGATCAACGTCCGCCAGCAAGAGCAGGAGATCGTCCAACTGAAGGATCTCGTCGCCGCCTATGAGCGCGGGCGCTTCATCCGCCTGATGCGCTTCCTGAACCGTGTGCGCCACCCTCGCTCGTAGGCGTGCGCGAGAGACCTCCGTTACCTGCCTGCCAGCCCCCAAGTACTTAGACCATAGGTGACAAGTTAAGGTTTTTGAAATTCTATCAAGCAAGCGCTCGGGTGTTCTGATACACCCAAACTTGTCACCTACGGTCTTACACGAGCATATCCGCAAGCGCGGCGAGGTCGGGCACAACAATCTCAGGCGCAAGGCCAAGCTGCTCTGCGGGTGCGCCGGCTCGGTTGAGCCAGACGGTGCGCAATCCGAAGGCCGTAGCACCGGCAATGTCCCAGCCATTTGCGGAGACAAACAGAATGTCAGCCGGGGCGCAGTCCAGGAATGTCGTAGCAAGAGCATACACCTGCGGGGCGGGCTTAAAGATGCGGACAGATTCAACGCTCAGAATAGACTCTAAAAAATCAGCAATTCCAGCATGCGCTAATCCCGTCTGAAGCATAACGGGGGTACCATTCGAGAGGACGAGCTTGCGCACACCAGCGAGTCGTCCTAGAGCGGTCGCCACCTCCGGGAAGGGCGCGAGGTGCAAGTAGCCATCAAGAAGTGCGCTGCGGTCAGCGGGAGTCGGATCCAGATCGAGTGTAGCACAGGCAAAATCGAGGGCATCGCCCGTCACCTGCCAGAAATCAGCGTGACGGCCCATCAAGCTCCGCAGCCACGAGTACTCAACCTGGCATGTGCGCCAGAGCTGGGCAAGCGTAGTGCCGTAGCCCGGCCAACGCGCCTCACAGGTAGCCGACACCGAGGCAACATCAAGCAGCGTCCCGTACGCATCGAACACAATCCCGGCGAAATGACGCATGAGAGTAGTCCTTATGTATAGGAGGCGTTGGTATCAATCAGAACGGCGATCATCGTCACTCTGCACCTTCGCTTAGTATATACGACGTACACCAAAAACCGGCATCGGCCCTGGCGCGTATGCGCCAGGGCCGATGCCGGTGGCATCTTCCCAATCGAGTGTGGTTGTGTGGATCCTAACAGACCCGCTGATAGGTT
>CAIXLU010000096.1 GCA_903920315.1 uncultured Oscillochloris sp. | reverse complement strand
TTCACCGCCACAGCGGTGAGCGTGGCGCTATACAGCGCCAGCACCCCAATGATCAGCAACGCGACGACACAGATCAGCAGTGGCCAGTTATAGTCGCGCCAGCGGCGTGTTTCCATAGACGCACCAACTCTAGGATTACCAGCCCCAACACCTTTAAAGAATAGACAGTGCCAGCGAAGAATCTGGCACTGTCTATTCTTTAAGGGCGTTGGGGAGCCTACTCGTAGATCCAGGCGTCGGTGACGCGGCCCCAGTCAGCAATGAGCTCGGCAGGGCTAAAGAAGATCGCCACCTCACGCTCACCGCTCTCGGGCGAGTCCGAGGCGTGGATCAGGTTGCGCCCGATCTCAATGCCAAAGTCACCGCGAATTGTGCCGGGAGCCGCCTTGGCCGGGTTTGTCGCCCCCACCATTGTGCGGATCATCTCGATGGTACCTGCCTTACCGGCCACCACCAGTACAACTACCGGGGCCGAGGTGATATAGCCCACCAGACCATTAAAGAAGGGTTTGCCCTCGTGCTCACCGTAGTGCGTGCGGGCCAGCGACTCGCTGACCTGCATAAGCTTCAGCCCCTGGAGTTTCAGCCCTCGCTGCTCGATCCGGCTCAGGATCGGGCCAACCAGGCCACGCTGAACGGCGTCAGGCTTGAGAATGATCAGTGCGCGCTCCATATACTCCTCTTTAAGATTGCAGATTGTAGATTGCGGATTGCAGATTGCAGATACCAGAGCGCAGTATATCACAAGCTCCGTGCTACGCAGAGAATCACGTTGGCGCTGATGTCTATAACAGACATCAGCGCCAATCTGCAATCTGCAATCTACAATTTGCAATCATTGGCACTGGCGTCTGTTTACAGACATCAGCGCCAATCTGCAATCTGCAATCTACAATTTGCAATTTCTAGATCGGCACAGCCTCACCGATACGCTTCGCAGCGCGGCGCATCTCCATTTTCACCAGCCCAAAGTTCACAATACGCTGGGTGATCACGACGAGAATCAGATCTCTGGCCTCCAGCAGTAGGATAGACCCATCTTTCGCATCAATGATCGAATCTACCAGTGAGCCCACACCGATCCGCTTCGTTGCCTTATCAATCTCGCCAAAGACCGCCGCCGACATCGCTCCGAGAATCTCGGCATCCTCATCATCAAGCAGGGTACTCGCAACCACTAGGCCATCTTTGCCAACCAGGAGGCCGCCGATAACCCCCTCGACGCGAATCAGATCCTCGACGATTCGGCGCATAAGCTGACCTTTCGTTATCTCCACAGGCGCATTCATTATGTGTACTCCACTCCACATTGTCTGCCGAGCAGGTGTAGCGGCTGGCTCTTAGCCGCCAAAAGTATGGTTATAGGCCGCCATCGCATCACGCAGGCGTCCCTGCTTCGCGAGCGCATCGCCAAGCACCCGATAGAGCTGCTGCTCAATGGCCTGGTCATCCACAGTCTCGATCAGCCCCGGCACATCCTCAATGATTACCTCAAGGGCGTGCGACCCCCGAATCAGGTGCTTGTAGGTGTAGGTCATCAGATCAATTCGCCCGGTCTGTGCGCTAAGCCGAGCCAGGGACAGAGCCATGCCATAATTATCCGGCTCCGTCTCAATCTGAATCAGGTATTCGTCAAGGCTATCGTCGCCAGTCGGCACAAATGAGCCAAAGCTCCGACGTAGGACAGCACGCGCCGGTGGGGTAGATCGCCCATAGTCACGGCGACCAGAGCGGTCGTCGCGCAAGCGATCAGCCTCCTCCCGACGTGCGTAGAGATCCTCACGCGGGTGGGCGGGGGGTGGCTCTCGACGTGCGTAGCGGTCATCGTCACGCGGGCGGGCCGGAGGTGGCTCCCGGCGTGCGTAACGATCATCGTCACGCGGGCGGGCTGGGGGCGGCTCCCGGCGCTCAATTCGGCTCGTCCTCTCTCGCTCGCCTAGTGGCGGGAGTACCGCACGAGACGGTGTATCGCTCTTCTCACGGGACAGCGGTGGCGTAACGGGGGGTAAAGCGACCGGTGCGGTTGCCACAGGGACAGGAGGCACTGGCACCGGGACATCCCAGATAGTATCCAGACTATCGAGTGGCTCAGGAGTAAAGCCCGTGTCCTGTGTTGGGGGCGGCGGCGGCGGCTCCTCGATTCTGGGAGCAGTACGCACCGCCTTCTCAACCGGGCGCTCCTCGACAACATCAAAGTCAAAGATGTCATCAGCGGTAGTGTTGTCTACAGATGCCGACACTTCTTCGGAGAGGCCGAGGGAGGCTATCTCCTCTGCCGACAATCCCAGATCCTCCAGGGAGAATGGCGTCAACTCCGGCTCAGTTGGCGGTGCTGGCGGTGCTGGTGGAGCAGGTGCTGGCGGTGGCGCGGGGGTCTCCGCCGTACCACTAAGCATCGCGATCTCCTCCGGCGACAGGCCCAGTTCCTCCAGCGAGAATGGTACCAATTCCGGCTCCGCGTCCGCCACAGGCGCGGGCGACTCCGTGGTACCGCTGAGCATCGCGATCTCCTCCGGCGACAGGCCCAGTTCCTCCAGCGAGAACGGCACCAGTTCTGTCTCCGCGTCTGCCACAGGCGCAGGTGGTGGTGGAGAGGCTGGTGGCGAGGCCGGATTCGGCGTAGACACAGCCTGCGGCGCATTCTCAGACAGGCCAAGGGCGGAAATCTCATCCGCCGACAGCCCCAACTCCTCCAGTGAAAACGGCGTCATGTCAGGCTCGGCATCAGACGAGAGATCCGGCCCAAGGGAGACAATCTCATCTGGCGCGGAGAACTCGGCAACCTCACTCTCCTCCTCAGACTCAGACTCACTCTCCTCCATATCAATGACTTCATCCCCGTCACGGATCTCGATCCCGGCGCGATGCAGAGTCCAGCCGATTTCCTCGATCCGCTCAGCCTCCTCCTCGGGATCGTCTACCACACCAATAATGTCGGTAAGATCCACAAAGCCCTGACGTTGCCCAAGATTGATCAAACGATCTAACGCTAGATCACCCGTAGCCACGTCAGGCTTCGACTCAGATGCCGACGATGACGACCCACCCGAACCACCGCCACCGATGAGGGATTCAAACTCACCAAGATCGAGTCCTGCGAGTTCATCATCGGTGAGACTCAGCTCACGGTTGCTCCGGCCACCAGGCGAAGCCGCATTGGTATCACCCAATCCCATATCATCGAAGGAGAAGGGTTCCACATCAGAGACAGCATCATCCATAGGCGATTCAGCGGCAGCGACGGAACCGGCATTGCCGGAGTCAAAATCATCAAACGAGAAGGGTTCAACCTCATGGCCGAGCATATCGGTGGAGAACGTCTCAGGCGCAGCAGAGGCACTGTCTAGATCAAAGTCGAATACGTCGGAATTAAGGGTCTCATCCGTTTGAGATGCACTCGCACCCGTATCGTCCGACAGACCCAGATCCTCTACAGAAAACGGCGTCAGTTCTAGTTCTTCGCCCTGCGACCAACCAGGCACAATGGTCTCACCCGTAGCAACTACAGGCTCAGTCACATCGCCATTCAGCATGGCGATCTCCTCCGGTGAGAGCCCCAGTTCCTCTAGTGAGAACGGCGTCAGATCCGGCTCGGCGTCTTCCACAGGTGCAGACGCGGATGGGGCAGCGGGCGGAGCGGCAGGCGGCGCAACCGTAGCACCGTTCAGCAGTGCAATCTCCTCCGGTGACAAGCCCAGATCCTCTAGCGAGAACGGCGTCAGTTCTGGCTCGGCGTCTTCCACAGGTGCAGATGTGGGTAGGACAGCGGGCGCAACTGCACCACCGTTCAGTAGCGCAATCTCCTCTGGCGAGAGACCCAGTTCCTCCAGCGAGAACGGCGTCAACTCCAGGTCGGCGTCCGCCACTGGCTCGGGCGATGCTGCAGGCGGCGTAACCGCACCACCGTTCAGCAGCGCAATCTCCTCTGGCGAGAGCCCCAGTTCCTCCAGCGAGAACGGCGTCAGTTCGGGTTCGGCGTCTGTTGCAGGCGGCGCAACCGCACCACCGTTCAGCAGCGCAATCTCCTCTGGCGAGAGGCCCAGTTCCTCCAGCGAGAACGGTGTCAGATCCGGCTCGGCGTCTGTTGCAAGGGATGGCGGCGCAACCGCGCTACTATCCAGCAGAGGAGCATCTTCCGCCGACGGCTCCAGATCATCCAGCGAGAACGGTGTCAAATCAAGATCGGTGTCTATGGCAGGTACGGACGGAGCCACTGGCGCACGTGGAGCCACCGATGCAGCAGGCTCACCCTCCTTTGGCAGACGGAACTCACCCGTAAACCGCTCCGGTGCGCCGTCGTCATCATGAAGCGAAACATCATCCGTATCGCTGGAGAAATAGCCAGCGACATCCTCATCATCAACAGACACCGGCGGCAACGGCGGAAGTTCCTCTTTGGGAAGTTCGCTGGCGCGCTGCCTCAGCTTCGAGAAGATCGAACCTCCCGTGGGGTCGGCGCTGCTTTCGGCGCGCAGGAAGTCGGTGCGCGGCTTCGCAACAGGTTGCTGCCAGCTATAGCCACCCGTCTCAGACGTATCATCCGCGTCGAGGGCAGGCATTGGCACGTCACGAGGAGGCAAGGGCGACTGCGGGTCGTCCAACGAGAAGGGCTGGAGGGAGGGCGGAAGTGTCCCGGCCCCAACCATACCATAATCGTCCACAGAATTCAGATCAAGATCGTCGAGGGAGAAGGGCTGGAGATCGCTGTTATCGCCACTAAAATCAACACCTTCCGAACTCGCCGACTCATCGCCTGCTGCCCAGTCGAACGGCGCGAGCGAAGCCATGTCGCTCGGTCGATCACGAACTGTCGGTGCTACGGGGGGAGGCGGAGGGCTAAGATCCTCCTCTTCACCCGTCGAAAAATCGAACGACTCATCGAAGGAGAATGGCTCGGGCTGCGCCTGAGCCGATGTCGGCTCGACCGCAGCATTGAGCTGCGTAATCTCATCAGGCGAGAGCCCTAGGTCAGCCATCGAGAAGGGCAAGATCTGAGAGGTGCTGGTCTCCTCATCAGAGACCGCTGCGTCGTCCGTACTAAGCAGCGCGATCTCATCCTCCGAGAGCCCCAGATCAGTCAGAGAGAAAGGCTCTAGCGTCGGCTCGGCATCGGCGGGTGTCGCGGATGCATCGTCGGTATTAAGCAGCGCGATCTCATCCTCAGAAAGCCCCAGGTCAGACAGGGAAAACGGCTTTAGCGTCGGCTCGGCATCGGCGGGTGTCGCGGATGCATCGTCGGTATTAAGCAGCGCGATCTCATCCTCAGAAAGCCCCAGGTCAGATAGGGAAAACGGCTCCAACTCCGACTCGGCATCGGTGGACACAGGAACAATCTCACCCCCAGGGAACCCGAGATTCGTCGGTGGGAGGGGTGCCTTCTGAGGCGCGACTGGCTTCGCAGACGCAGAGCCAGAGAGATCATCAAAGTTAAACGGCGTAACCCCACTTGACGCATCAAGCTCCACACCACCATCATCCATCGGCGACGAGAGCGCGAGCAAGCTAGCCAAGAAATCATCGCCATCACCGAGACCAATAGGCGATTCCGGCTGTTTCGTTGGCGGAAGAACGGGTTCATCGCCCCACTCGCCAAAAAAGTCGGTCTCCTCCTTCGTAGCGGGTGTAGGAGCGATACCTGGCGTTGCCACATGCGTGGGGGGCTGATGAGCCTGCTCCTCTCGGGTGCGATTCGCCTGCCATGCCTGCTCATCCCAGGGTACAATCTCCAACTCGGGGACGGGGAGATCAGGCATTACCTCAAAGAGCGCACGGGCAACCTGTTGATACGGATCAAGCCGTTGGGCAAAGCGCCAATATGGCTCACCGCCCGCATCACCGGCGGCTTGTCGGATATAGCCAATAAGGAGATTCGCCTTCAGCACATCAGGGCGATCAGCAAGAATCTCCTCACAGACCTCGGATGCCACATCCGTCTGCCCATCCCGCCACAGCGATTCCGCGAGGCCAACCCGCGCATCAAAGCGATCGGGGGACTCATCAATCACACTGCGAAACTCTTGGATAGCCTGAGGCAACATATGGCCTTTGGCATAGAGTCGGGCGAGACCAGGGCGACTCAGGCGCAGCGTGGCACCCTCGGCTCCCCACACATCCGCATAGAGGCGCAGCAACTGCGAGCGCAACTCAGGCATATCGGGGCGTACCTCAAGAGCCTGCTCAAACTCAGTCACCGCACGATCGAGCTTACTCTGGCGCTCATAGGTAATGCCAAGACCGACGTGGGCGGGGATGTTTTCGGGGTCAGAGTGAAGCACACGACCAAACGCCGCCTCGGCTTGGTCAAATTGGCGCCCAGCCAGATACGCTTCGCCAAGGATGCGATGGGCCTCAAGATTCTCGGGGAAATAGTCGAGGATATGCTGCGCCACACTGATGGCCTGCTCAACCTTGTTAACCTCAAGGAAGCTGCGGGCCTGATCATATGCGGCTTGCAGGCTCAATGTAGCCATCCTGGCTCCTCCTGCTGTCGCGTAACAGAACGGCGAGGGTGAAAAGAGTTACGGTGAAGAGTGCCGTGCGTCGCACACGTAGACTCGCCCTACATAATGTGCAAAGTATAGGTCTATTATAGTGTCGGTGTCAAGGGCGTAGACCGTGTTTTCTTGCTCAGAATAAGCCTGAACCGCGATAAAAACACGTACGTAGGATGCGTTGACGGAGACGTGATCACGACAACCCGCGAGAAAAAGGTAGGGTAGGGAAGAGGGTAAGACAAATAATCCCTTACACAAGGGAGGTAAGGCATAACAACAAGCCGGCGGTATACCGCCGGCTTGTTGGCCTTGGTCGGGGCGACTGGATTTGAATCCGCCCCACGATAACCATTGCTGCATGCCGGTACGTGCTCGCGATAATAGCACGAATCCGTGATAGGCAAGCAGTGAACGACCAAGTTAGATCGGTTTCCCTCTTTGAACATGAATCTACGCCCGTCCCGAACTGGCTGATCAGGAAAGTGGATCTATCGCCCGCCGAGCGGCTAACCGTCATTGTTCTGCTTATGCACGAACAGAACAATGAAGCGCCGACTCTGCAAGAGTTAGCCGAGCTACTCGGTTATAAATCGTCGCGTAATGTCCAGATCTTGATCAAGTCGCTAACCGCCGCTGGCATTGTGAAGAGTCGCCAGCTGGGCGGCAACCGGCCCGCGCTATATTTCATCCTGAATCCGGATGCTCCGCGTTCTAAAGCCAAGAAACGGCATGGCCATGATCGTGTGATCGTGGACGATCCACAGATCGTGGACGATCCACAGATCGTGGACGATCCACAGATCGTGGACGATCACACGATCATGGCCCATGCAAGCCGTTCTAATGCGGAGAAACGCCATGGCCATGATCACACGATCATGGCCACTTCACATGTAGGAGGAGTCCTACATTCCGGATCATGTGTTGATTCAGATTCCGAACAACCTCCTACACAGGTTCAACCCGCCGCACCCGCCGCACCCGCCGCACCCGCCGCACCCGCCGCACCTGCCACACCGCTTACCGAGCTTGCTAAGTGGCTTTTCAGACAAAAAGTAAGTTCTGCGCGGGAAT
Organism: uncultured Oscillochloris sp.; assembly: GCA_903920315.1. Lineage (GTDB taxonomy): Bacteria > Chloroflexota > Chloroflexia > Chloroflexales > Chloroflexaceae > Oscillochloris. The sequence goes on along the minus strand of CAIXLU010000096.1, from coordinate 9,072 downwards.
TCGCACATTTGGACTACAACGCGGCGAAAGCCGATTTTGAGGAGCGCAAACGGAACGGGCAATCTATCGGCGCGATTGTCAAGATTTGGCGCGAAATGCCGCCGACTCCTGAGGTGGTCGCTGAGTCCGGCGCTGATGTTGCCTATTCGCCCGCGTGGTTTGCGAAGATGCGGCGCGAGAAACCTGAGTATCTCGCTGGTTACTCATTAGGGAGCGACAACGACGACCAGCCCGAGGATGATGATTTGCTCGATGACGACCAGCCCGAGAATGACGACGACTACGTACCGGGGGATTTATGACCACACAACAGGTACTTGCACGGGTTGCGGTGGTGTTTGGGATTGAGTCCACGCAGATCGTGGCCGGCAACCGCGCACCGAACCTTGTTGAAGCGCGGCAGGCGGCCGCGTTTGTCCTGAGATTTGCGCATCGTCAGTCATACAACGATATTGCGGCCGCACTCGGATACAGCGACCACAGTACCGCTCAGTGGGCCGTGCAAGCCGCTGCGAACCGGGCGAAGACAAACCCGATCTACTCGGACAAGATTACCCAGATAGGAGCGATGTGATGGATTCGGAAACACGGAATCGGATTATCAGAGCCTTTCTTGTGATTGACGCATATGCGGAACAGGCAGACAAAGAGGCGATATATGCTCATCAACAGGTGCTGGTAGCTACCGATCTGATACGTGCACGATTGTGGAAGGAAGAGGAGGAGAAGAATCGCGCTCGGGGGATCGCGTATCGTCAGGCGCTTGAGGTGTTTCGGGATTCCGTATACCGAGAAAATCCAGTAGTAGGGGCAGGGTTGAGCGTATGGGAGTAAAGCCTGAGCGCTGCGCTATCTGTGGGCAGTTGCTCATGCAGCCGCCCGCCGCTGGCAGACCGCGCCGGTACTGCTCGACCAGGTGCCAGCGCAAAGCGTACCGCCAGCGTTGCCATTTGGTCGAGCAACTGGAGTGACGTAACCCGCGAGTCGATGCATTTCTCAGGGAGTGTGGATTATGAAGCGACTCACCGTGCTGATTGAGGAAGAGCTCTACGCCCAGCTGGAGTCACTGGCGACCGACGAGCGTCGCGACTTTAAAGACCAAGTGATCATCATCCTAGAGCGTGCGGTGAAAATGCACGCGGGACAGAAGAAAGCGGCAAAGCGCCGCGAACGACGAAACGAATTCGGCTACTGAGAATCGAGCGCGGGCCAGAGACCACTGGCCCGCCACCGGGCAAGGCTCAACCAACCCGGCAAAATATCATATCAGGAAAGGCTCTTTTCATGGCGGTCACATCACACGAGATCAAGGCCAAAGACGCGACGGCACCGACGGCACCCATAACCCGACGCACGACGAGTCCTATCTGGCCACTGGGAATCGTCGCTATCCTTGTTGGGGCGATTCTCTGGCCTTTAGGCGCACGATATAGCCTAGAGGGATGGATTTATACGCTCAATCTCTTGTTGAGCCTGCTACACCTTCCTGTGAGCATTCCAATGCCTGTGGGGTGGTGGTGGTTACTGTTCATCCCGCTTGGATTACTTTATAGCATCGTGGAAACCCGAGTCCAGTTTGGCCCGCCCCATAGCTCGAAACATCTGCCTAGTTGGGGATTGGCTGTTATCCTGCTGCTGTTTGTGCATGGGACAGATGTTGGTAGCACGTTCGCAGGGTATATTTTCCCTGAGAAGGGCGCATGGGCGATTCATATTTGGGCCGCGAAGGATGGATGGATCGTGTTGGGGCTGTGGAGCATTGTGCTAACATATCTCCCGGAGCGGGCCATGATGCAGGGACTCCGCTGGATCGGAGTCCGTTAGGAGCAAGTTCATGGAGAACGTTTCTCGCATGTCGCCGACTGATTTTCTTTTCATCATCATCATGGCCGCCGGAGTGATGGTCACACAATTGCTATGGGGTTGGCGTGAGCCTATCATTGATTATGTCACGCTGATACGCCAGAAGGTCAACCCAAAACACGCAATAACGCCCGTTGCGGCAACCGACAACGAACCGTTGCGCCCCATTGCAATGCCGCGCAACGAGCGCAACGAAGAATTGACGCGCAACGAGCGCAACGAGGAATTGCGCCGCATGCAAGCCGACATAATCATGCGGTTGGTCACATCCGACGCGCTGTTTATCGCGGATGGTCGAGGAGGGTACAAGCAGGCGAGTCAGGGAGTTTTGATCAAGGTAGCCACGGGACTAGATCCGAACGGGCGCAAGGACTCGGAGTATGGACTCCTCCGAGAGATGATGAAGGAGCTATCAAACGAGCTAATGATCACCATTTCGGCGGGCCGGCCGGAAGAACGCCAGATCGCGAAAGTGTAAAATTTAACGCCCGCTGCGCCCCGTCCAAGTGTTACATATCGGTAGAATAAGTTACACATAGCCCGTATTTTCACCCCGCAGGGCTGAAAATACGGGCTATGTTTTTACACCTCGTCTACCGGCAATGGGCTAAACCCGGCCTACCGGCGACTCACCAAAGTGTAAAGTTATATATTCGGCACCCTAACGACTTACACGCGGCTTTGCATCTGCGACCTCACCAGGCGCGACGGGGGAAACGGTCGGAACTGGTGGAGGGTCTGCAGGTATCTCCTCGGACATTTGGTCGGCGAGCTTGTCCCAATGGAGAGCGGCCGCAAGGCTATTCGCCCCTAGCTCCTTTAAGGAGCGGTTTTTCTTCCGCAGCGGCGGAATCTTGATAGGTTTCTGTTCCTCGTTGGCCATGTGTCCCCCTATGCGAATTTTGCTATTTTCCGCTTGGTGATGCGCTCAAAGAGCTGTTCTTTATTTGGCGATACCGAATCGCCAAACAAGTCAACCTGACTCGGTGGCGGCGCGTCCTCGACCGCAGCGGCATAGGACTCCAAGAACTCGCGGATCTTCTTTGGACTACGCCCGATTTCATCAAAGTACAAGAGCAATTCATCCTGAAATGGCGTCGTTTCCCGCTCAATCATCGCGAGTGTGGATTGCTCAACATACTCTTGCACGGTTATTGTATCGCTTTCCCGTAACCGCGACAGCATATCAAGAGCTTTGCTCAGGTCGTTAGCGATACTAAGATCTGCCGCTCGGTCGCCGGCGGCGATCCTGTTTTCCGCTCGTGCCAGCACGGGTAGACTTGCTGATAGCCCCGTTTCAAAGTTCTTGATGTCGCTATCAAGCGCTTCTAGGAATGTTTCGGCGAGTCGTTCGCCCGATTCTCCCTCGAAGGTGCGAACAAACAGCGCCGCTTTAATGCGCCTAATTCCCGCTTGTGCGAGTGTTCCATCTTTCCGTTGGAGTAGCGCGGCTTCATTCTCTGACAAGGTGCCGACAAAGCCGCGTACAAATGCCTCATTTGCCCGCGACCGCAGAGCCTGATCAATGCTTTGACCTTCACGTACCGCCAAGCTGCCCGCCAGTGTGGCGGATATACGAGTCGAGTCTACAATTGCGGTCTCTAGCGTGGACATTTGCAGCACTGGCGGCGCGTTCGCTTCACGCGCAAACGCAGCGCGATCCGCGACCGGAGTCACGCGCTCACGCACCAGGACGGGCGACTCGATGCCAGCGAGATCTGAATCGCTGAGACCGGCGGCCGCCAGTTGGCCCCGCAGCGCCTCTTGATAGTTTGCCCATTGTTCAGGATGTGCCTGACGAGCGCGACGAAGGGCCAAGGCGCGACCGTTGCCGGACTCGACTTGGAGATCATCACCCACAATAGGCGCACCCTTGTCTAATGCGCGAAAATCCCATAAAAGAGCCTCAGGTACGAGCTTTCTAGCCGCTTGCTCAATCTGGCGTTGAGATGCCGCCCGCGAGCGTTGGCGCGGTTGGAGAGTCGGATCATATGCCGGGTTTATTGTCCCCAAGTCGGTGTTGCTGGTAATCAGCTCGTCCAGACCCACGACCCGATACCGAAATTCATATACCCGCGACGGGTCAGAGCCAAAAGCGCGAGTCGTCGGATCGCGGTGTATGGTTGGCACCGCTCGCGGTGTACGTGGCCGTGGTGGTCGTGCGGCTTTCCCTGCGGCGCGTTGGGCCTTGATCTCCTCACGGGCCTGACGGGCGACCTCGACCGCTGCGGCTTTCTCTGCGGCGCGTTGGGCAGCTTGTTGGGCCTTGACCTCCTCACGGGCCTGACGGGCGACCTCGACCGCTGCGGCTTTCTCTGCGGCACGTTGGGCAACCTGTTGGGCCTTGACCTCCTCCCGCTGGGCCTGCTCGACCGCCCGTTCTGCGGCGCGTTGGGCCTTGGCCTCTTCCTGTATGTGGGCGGAAATGGCGCGTTCTGTGACGCGCTGGGCGGCGCGCTGTGCTCGCTCCTCCTCCTTGATCTCGTGTTTGCCCTTGTTTGCCGCTTCTTGCCCTGTTTCTGTCAGCTCGATAGCCCCGCCCCACCTGCGGTGGATCTTGCCCTCTTTGCGCAGTTGTTTTAGCGCCTCTTCCACATCGCCGATTCCGAGTGACGTATTTTGTCGGATGTGCCGCTGCATGCTGCATGGATTCTGATCAAGGAAGAGCAACACCTCGCGGCGTGCACGCTTTTTCCCCGTAGTGATTTTGAACGTGTACACCTGCTTAGGCATCGTGGAGCGAATCGCCGTGCCGGTCATGGTGGCAAGTCCGAGCGTAACGGGAGTCCAGATCGCCACATGGATGATATTTATAGTGGACATGCTCGAAGGTACGAGGACAACCATGGCCCATGTCCACATTTGACCAATAATTAAGAGGAATTCGGCAAAAAGGTTATTCATGGATTCCTCACCCATACTTGTTGATGGTACTCAAAATGCTGCGGGCCTTTAAATTCTTCCTCCAGGTGGTAGCCAAACCGCCAGCGTGGATCGACAAGCAGAGCAGAGCGGAATTGTTCGGCGGAAACAATGCCTAAATCGCCGGTTGCCAGAAGCACTACATCCGGTTTCTGACTGAAAAAGTAGTTAAGACGCGCCTGAGGGTTACGGATACGGGCTAGATAGAGATCATTAAGTGCGCCCATGTCTATCGTGCGTAAACCCGTTTGATACGGCACAATCCCGGCATCTACCACAACCGCGAGCGTTGCGCGTGCGGGGATATGATCGGCTATCCACGCGGCGGCCGGCATATGTTCGCTTCGCTCCATGGTTTCGTAGTTTTGGCACCATATCCCGTTACCAATGAGTGTAAGCGCACATATCCAGCCATAGGACACAATCAGAAACGACCAGCGCACATGGCCCCAGGTTGCTGCCATCCCGATGATGATCATGGGAAGCAACGGGACAAAAAAGCGATGGCTATAGTTCATCAGCAGTTCAGACCGGCCATAGACCAGCAGCAGAACTACGCAGAATGTGACCATGGCCACCACTAGGCCGCGCACCGAGCGCAGCGCGTCACCCTGCGGGCGACTGTGCCACCACGCCAGAGCCGGGAGAAAGATGCATTGCGCGATGAACGCGACGAGGTGCAGCCAGCTGGACTCACCGCTGTTTTTTGCGTAATAGGTGTTGGGTAACATTTCGCCGTAATAGTTGAGACGCCACGCGATATATGTAAGGCCCAAACCGCCGAAAAAAAGCCAGGATGGCCAGGGCCGACGGTCGCCACGGCACCAACTGGCGACGGCCAGCGCGACGGCCAGCGCCGCACCTTCGGGCCGAGTCAGTGCACAGAGCAGACATGCGGCAGGCAGGAGCGCCGACCGACGCAGGGCGAGCAGCACGCAGACCAGAATGAGCAGGGTAAAAAGAGGGGTTTCGAGTCCACTGGCGGCATGTACTTGCCACCACGGGGCGACGACCAACAAGCCGAGGGCGACCATGCGGCGTTGTTGGCCGGCCCCCAACTCGACCAGAATTAGATCAACCAGGGGCAGCATAGCCAGAGTACAGGCTATCCCTATGATTTTGAGGAGAATCAGTGCTGGAAGATGCCAGGAGAATGCCGCAGCGGCGAGGAGAGTCCAGAGCAACCCGGTATAGCCCTCGACCGGCGGATTGTCGCCGATATTCCATGTCAGTTGACCCGACTCGGCGAGGTTACGGGCATAGCGCAGAGAAATATAGGCGTCATCCACCGTCCAAGACGGGAATAAAACAAGGCTAAACAAAAACATTCCCACGAGCAACAAGACAACGGCTTTAGGAGTAAGCGCCTCAGTTGCTCGGAGTCGTAACGTGGTGATCATCATTCAACCCCTGAAAAAATGTAGCCATAGCGGGGGATAGCTCAGGCTCGGGCGTGGTATCTTCCGGTTGTACTATAGGCTCCTCAATCGGCATCGGTGTGCTTTTTGGGGGGAGAGAGCCGGACGCAGGACGCAGGACGCATGGCGGGTATTTGGCTTGCCACTGCCGCGCAGACACATTTATGATGCTTGGACGCGGCCCCCACTGTCGCTTGATAATTTTTTCCTGTTCGAGTCGTGCGCTGAGTACCTCGATGCGGTCACGCGAAACCAGACCTTGTGTTAATTTGTGCAGTTCTCGCACTGCAAACCGTCGCCCACAGCGCGACTCGGCGAGCGACAGCAGGTATCCGATCTCCGCTCGGGCGATGTCCTCCGCAGACATGACCGCCTCGGGCTGATAGTCGCCGGCGAGCACCTGGCGGATGATTTTTCGCACCTCAGAATCGTCTAGGTAGGGTGCCTGTAGTTCGAGCAATTCCATATTTCGGCGAAACCTCATGCGCCCAACGGTCAACCCATGCGCCGAGCTATCATCAACGATTACCCGCGAGTCAACCTCAGACGCCGTACCAAATGCGATACGGCATGGGAAATTTGCCTTAATCAACCCGGTGACAACATCCACGCTAGGGCGTTGTGTGGAAATGATGAGATGTATACCCGTTGCACGCGCACGCGCTGCTATATCAGCCATGAGAAATTCGCTTGCTTGTGCAATGCTCATCTTTTGACCGTCTAACATAACACGGGATTTGTTAAGCATTGCATTTGCAATCTCATCAACAATCAGCACAATATAGGGTAGTCGCTTGTCCTTAGGTTGTTGTGCGTTATAATCATCAACATCCCGTGCATTTCCGCGCAATAGGTCGGTACGTCGCTCCATTTCTGTTTGAAGTTCTGCCAGCATCGCGGGTAGGTCTACCGATTTTGTCACAAATCTACCTTTTGGCAGATGGGGTAAACCCTCATAATACGAAAGCTCCATGCCACCTTTCAGGTCAACAAGCCACAGTTGTAACATTTCCGGTGGCCAGCGGCGGATAAGGTGACACAGAATCGCATTGACCATGACTGATTTACCCTGCCCGGTGGCTCCCGCTATCAGCAGGTGTGGTAATTTTCGCAAATCTTCCCAGCGTTGTTCTTTTTGCTGGCCAACCCCCACCGGAATGATCAGCGGTGGCGACTTTTCCGGCTGGCGCATAGAGGAAAATTTGACCATGCGCGGGATGTTTGACTGCTCGTTCATCTCGATCACGTACCATGATCCCTTTCCTGTCTTTTTGTCCTCAAACCGTACCGGGCGCTTGCAGGCAGCAGAGAGCGTCTCTAGCACCTTGCTATCCTTCAGGCTCGGAATATCAACGCCACGAGGTAGGCGCGATACGTCAACCTCGATTCTGACCTCATTAGGATAGGCAATAAGCGGCTCTACAAATTCGACGCATTGCAGCACGTCAACACCGTCTTTTTTGCTGCGATAGGCAAGATTAAGCCGGGTTAGCTGATACTGTAGGATATTTGCTAGATCGGATGCGCAATCTTCCGCCGGATGTCGGCGACGAGAAAAGAAATTCATACGTATCTCTCCAGCAGGCCCACCAGTTCGCCCGCAATAATGGAATTTCGCAAACTATCCGGCAGCAATTTGTATGAGGCCGGTAATCTGCCATGGGATTGCTTCGATATGAAGCGTAACAATTCGAGCTGGCGAATCGCCTTGCTCACGGTCGGCATGCAGTATCCAGAGTGAATAGATAGGTCTCGTAGACTCATTGTCGTGCGCCGCTGCTCATCGGCGTGATGCTCTAGGATGTCGAGGATGCGTGCGGCTGCTCCCTTTGGTTTCTGCATTTCCGGTTCTCCTAATTTTCGTATTGATAATCAACCGCCGGTGCGTCAGGCACCGAATCCTCAATCTGGCGACTACGGCGATCTGCTTTCTGTCGCCGGCGAATCTCGACCGGGAAGCCATAGCGACCCCACAGATAGCCGATCCAAACCAACAGAACAGGCGACAAGCAGAGCGCAACAGCAAGCAGTGTAGACATGATGGAAATTCCTAGCCGAATCGCACGATAAGAATCAATGTTCCGAGCAGCATGCACAGCGTAGCGGCTTGGAGTTGCCATGATAGTGATGCGAATCGCATCCATAGCCGGTAGAATCGCTGTCTACTACGTACCAGATGGCGCGGCGCGTTGTTGGTCGTGGGTTGGTCTTCAAAATTTTGCAGATTAACTCTGTAGCGGCGTCCTTTGCGCATAGTTCACCCTTTTTGTTTATACATCGTTAGTATTACCCAAACGACTACCCAACAACGGGTATAATTTGTTTAATATATTTAACCAGTGAAATGATCGGCTTTGCGATACGTACCAACAATGTAATTGTGATAGGAAGAATTAACCACGCCAGCGGGCCGATTGATTGGAGCATTGCTAACCAACCGAATGTACCTGACACATTCTCGATGATGGGCGTAGCATCATTTTGACCACGAGCGTAACCGCTTGGGCCAAAGGTGATCGCGCTCCATGCCGTCATCGTCCGCATGGGAATGACGATGATACTAATCATGGTCTCGGCCGGCGCGATGACGAGAACCGCCGTAACCGTGAAAGTCGGCGTCATACTCGGTAGCAGGGCAAGAGTCGGAATAACGAGGGACAAATCAGGGATTTGACCTGTCTGCGCGGGCGCTGCGGTCGCTGGGGCAATGCAGATGCTCTCCTCCGGTCCGGGTGTCCAGGTCGGGGCAAACGTGGCCGTACTCGTAGGAGGATACGACGCACACACCCAAATGGACGCTTTTTCTCCATTAATCGTATAGGTGTTATACGCACTAGATGGATATAACCAGGACTTCGCAGTATATGTC
>CAIXLU010000095.1 GCA_903920315.1 uncultured Oscillochloris sp. | reverse complement strand
CCACCCGCAAAACCGGGGCCGCGTGGTTCGCGGAACAGGACGAGGCGACCCAGCGGGCGATGCTTGGCCCTGGCAAGCAGCAACTTTACGCCGAGGGTAAGCTGACGCTGGCCGACCTCGTGGGGGTGAAGGAGGATGCGCGGTGGGGGAAGAGCAGGTATCAGAGGAGTATCGGGGACGCGCTGGCGGCGGCGGCGGTTGTACCGCCTTATCCTATTCCGCAGTCACTTGGGGCAGCGGTGACGGTGAACGCCCAGCTTCAAGCCGAGCGGCTGAACCAGATTGCGGAACTGCCGCCAGAATGGTTAGGGCAACAGATTGACCGTATGGCGGTGCGGCAAGCTTTGCCGAAGCTGGATTATCACTACGATGAGCATGGTCGTGATCTTGGAGCCACGTCACGCGAAGTCTACGCGCAGATGTTTGAGGAACACATTCAGCGCACCGATCTGATGTATTTCACTGGGATACGGCAAAGAGACCACGTGGTGATGTGGTACCTGATGGCACCTGACACGGGTGCAGTCGCACAGTATAATGAGACACGTGGGGTATATTGGAGCTTCTACCAACCCGGAGACCCGATACGGCAACTTGAAGAGGCGTTACTCTGGTGGGCAGAGATTAAGCGGGAAGGTGGACAATGGATCGCACAACCTTGGCGATGAAAGCACCGCATCGTACCGACGAACAACTTATCGACTCCTATCGGCGTCTTGTCACGCTAGGTATCCCTGACGACCACAATACCGAGATTGATGTACTTCTCGCGCTCATCGCACGAGATGTTATCGAAGATCGCTATATCGAACTATCGCCGGTGCTGCATGGCCAGGTTAAGGAGATCGACCGCCAACTTGTCGCCCAACACGAGCGGACAACGTGGGTACTGCCTACTACATCATCGCTCACGTCTGCCCAAGAGCGCTGGTGGTGGCGTCTGCACGAGGGGCCGCAGGTGGCACCCCAGGAGCTACGCCCGTGACCACTTCCTACACCCTCCACCACGGCGATTGTCTGGACGTGCTGCGGACGCTGCCTGATGCCAGCGTAGACGCGGTGATTACTGACCCGCCGTATGGGTATAAGGCGGCTTCGTGGGATACGCCAATAGACATAGAGGCATTTACACGCCACATACGGCGCGTGTTAAAGACGACTGGTTTCTATGCGTTCTTCGGGCAAATGCCAAGTATTGCGGGTTGGCACTGCGCAGCAGCAGCAGAAAAATTCCACTTCTGTGAAGATATTGTCTGGGTAAAACGAAACTGCACGCCCATGCACCGACTGAAACGCGGAAAAGAGAGTATTTTCATTTACGCCCACGGGAAACGTAAGCAGTTCTACTGCACAACCGGGCCTTATGAAGATGTGAAACTTCCTGGTGTATTGGTGGACATCATCACGCTTGAAGCCATTGACCGGCACATCAAGGATTTACGATTGAAGGCCGAAGGTCGCGGGTCGCCGATTCGGAAGCGTGGAGCATCAACCCCCTTTGGAACGGACGGGAAAAAGTTAGCAAGTCTTACAACCTCAGATCGCTCTCCTGAGTTTGCGAACTTCACGAATGTATGGTCATTCCTTCCAGGGAAACAATCAACGAGAAACGGTAAACTTCCAGAACATCCGACGCAGAAACCAATCGTGATAATGCAACGATTGTGCGAGATGCTGATACCCGAAGGCGGAACCGTGCTAGACCCGTTCGCCGGAAGCGGTAGCACAGGCGTGGCGGCGATGGCCGAGGGCCGCTCGTTCATCGGCATCGAGAAAGACGCGGGCTACTTTGCGATTGCCGAGAAGCGCCTCGCGGATGCGGCGATGCAGCAGCGGATGGCCTTAGAAGACGCCCCTCTCACCCCCTGTACAAGCGTGCTACAATAACGCTGTCTGCCT
>CAIXLU010000094.1 GCA_903920315.1 uncultured Oscillochloris sp. | reverse complement strand
GGCCCAGGTTCGCGCCGCCCAGGCCGACCTCACTACCGCCCTCGATGCTCCATCCCGCATGCGAACAGAGCAGGGCCTCGAGCGTCAGCGACTCCAGGCCACCCTCGCTGCCGCCCAGGCCGACCTCGACGCCCTGCCGACACGGCAGGCCAACGAGCGCTCCGCCCAAGAGTCCCGCATCACCGCCGACATCGCCCGCACCCAGGGCCGCATTGCCGCCGCCCGCGCCGCACTCTCCAACGACGCCGCCCGCGCAGAAGATGACCATCGCCGCGCCGTGGCCACCGCCCTGGCCCAAGCCCAGGCCAACACCGCCGCCACCGCCGAAGCCGGGAACCAGCGAGCCACCCAGCAGGCCGAAACATGGGCCACATCCGCTGCCGCCACCGCCGCCGCCATCCCCACCCCCTGGCCAAGCCAGATCCTCGCCCGCGCCACCGGTCACATCGCCCGCATCAGCGCCGAGGAGCGCAGCGGTCGCCTCGTGATCACACTTGAACTGACATCGGTGTCACTACCTTCGCCAAAAAATTAAGGCCGAGACACATGTCTTCCTGAAGCGGAATTCGCTGTCACTAGCCCCAAAGCAGTATGCACGTCCGTTCTGGTAATAATCCTCGAAACCTCCATGGGGCATCATCAACATGTCGAGAAAAACGCGATCAGGTATGATGTGACCCTGGTATACGTACCGATCTGTCATGCCATGCGCTTCACCGAGTGCGTTGACTGTGCTATTGTGGTCATACGGGTCAGGGGGGCACGCCACGCACGTCCATCGATCGACGTGAACGGAGTATCCGCGCTGTTGGCGGAGGGGGACATCTCTGCGCGGGCAGGAACACCGTTCCGATCGGTCACCGCATTGTGACGGCAAAGACCCTGACGACCGAGTGGCACAACGACTCGACCACCCGTCATCACCCTGACCGGGATGGAATGCACGGCCCGCTGTAGGAAGCACTGAACCGTAAGGAGACGTTCTATGAGTCGAATCACGACATGGGCTGCCGGGATGATCCTTATCATCGTCACCGCGTTCGCGACCACGTGTGCGCCCGTCTCTGTAGCAGCACAGACCACACCGGTCACCAATGTGAACCCTGGCATGGGAGCGCCGGGAACCCGCTTTGCCTTCATGGCGACCGGCTTCGCCAGCGGGGAGAAAATCGCCGTCTGGGTGAACACGCCGACGGGTGCGCCGATGGCGATCAAGGCCGAGCAGTTGAACGGCGCCAATAGCGACGGTCGGGGTGATTGGTTCTGGACCAGCTCCCGTAACGCGGCCTCCGGCACGTGGCAGATGGTCGCCCGTGGCGCCGAGAGCGGCACCCAGCGCGTGATCAACTTCGCGATTGTCGGCGATCCGGTCCCGCCGACGGCGGAGACGCCCGCGCAGAGCAACGTGGAACCGCACGTCGGATCGCCGGGAACCCGCTTTGCCTTCATGGCGACCGGCTTCGCCAGCGGGGAGACGATCGCCGTCTGGGTGAACACGCCAACGGGTGCGCCAATGGCGATCACAGCCGAGGAACTGAACGGTGCCAATAGCGACGGTCGGGGCGATTGGTTCTGGACCACCCCCGATAACGCGGCCGCCGGCACGTGGCAGATGGTCGCTCGTGGCGCCACGAGCGGCACCCAGCGCGTGATCAGCTTCGTAGTGCGCTAACGCATTCGTGCACATCCGCGAACGCCTGATCCGCAGCCTGCGGTGATGGTGCCACGATACGCCGCTGAACACCCCACACACGGGCTGCGCAGCGGCGTATTGTAGTGCCCACGGGGTGCGCAATGAGCGTGAGCATACGGATGGGGATAACACGCCGAGGGAGGCGGTCAGCGGGGGCGCAATCCCCGTGAATGTGGTCGTGATCATTCTCTTTTGGCGAAGGTAGTGCGGTGTAGGAGAGGGGAAAGACACACCTATCGCACTACCGCAGACGTAACGCCGTCACACTCACGCAGAGCGAAACGACGCGTCCCGGCGATGATT
>CAIXLU010000093.1 GCA_903920315.1 uncultured Oscillochloris sp. | reverse complement strand
GGGGATTGCAGATTGGCGGACACGTAGGATGATTGCAGATTGCAGATTGGGGATTGCAGATTGGCGGACACGTACACTCTGCAAAAGATCTGCTTCCCTAATCTGCAATCTGCAATCTGCAATCTGCAATCTGCAATCCTACTCCGGGTGCGTGACCAACTCGGTGCCAGCGACCCAGCCCTCGCGACCGTCGGCGGTGCGGATTCGCCACCAGGGGTAGTTGTCCCGCTGAACCGGCCCGACCAGCAGAGTCAGTTGGGTGCCAGGATGCAAGCTATCAGAGACGTGCGACTCGAGACCGGCGAGATCGTGGAGGCGTAGGTTTTTGCCGCCGGCCTTCCGCACATAGGCGGTGGCACCGAGGGTGAGTCCACCAGAGGCGACGGGCGCAGCCTCGGCTGTGCCGTGGACGACGGCAGGCGTGTCGGACTTGGCCCCGCCGAAGGTACCGATGGCCCCTGTCCCGCTGGTGGGGGCGTCTCCGCTCTTCCCTTCCGCTGCCTGCATGTTGGTACTAGACTTGGGCATGGGGTCTGCTGCTACTTTCTACGTACCCGAAAGTACGCGCTAGAAATTCCTGCTTCATCCCAACATACCATATCAAGTGTCCTTTAGACGTGATCATATCGGGCAGTATAATATATTTGTGCGTATTTCGCAACGACTTGGTTAAAACGAGGGGCGGCGTGGGCGGGGGATCTTTGGTATAATTTGTGGGTAATGAATGCGATACGATGGCGGAATTATGCCCGAATCCGTGAACTTAGAGCCAACTGAGCGAGCCATATCCACTCCCACATCCCCGCTGCGACCAAGTGTTCAGCCGCAGTTTCACCCGCGCCAGCGATTTCTGCGAGTCTCGCTGTTTTTTTTTAGCGTGATCGCCCACATCTACGTATGGGACATCTTCCTCCCGCGCTTCATTGTGCTGCGCTGGTATGTGCGGCGCACGCAGATGCGGCGCTGGAAAGGGATCGCCCGCCGCTTCCGGATCATGGCCCTGGAACTGGGCGGCATGCAGATCAAATTTGGACAGTTCCTCTCATCTCGCGCCGATATTATGCCTCAGGAGGTGCGCCGCGAGTTGGCTGGTCTGCAAGATGAAGTACCGCCCGCACCGCCCAGCCATGTGCTGGCGGTGATCCTGGAGGATCTAGGCGCGCCGCCCTCGGAGATCTTTGAGAGCTTTGATCCTGAGGCGGTGGCCGCCGCGTCCCTCGGTCAAGTTCACTTCGCTGTCCTCAAAGATGGTCGCGAAGTGGCGGTGAAGGTGCAGCGGCCCTTCATTGACAAGATCATTGAGGTTGATCTCAGCGCGGTGACATGGGTGATCCGTCTGATTAAGAACTATCCTCCCATTCGTCGCCGCGCCAATATGGAGGCTTTGCTCGCCGAATTTAGCCGGGTTCTTATCCAGGAACTCGACTATATAGGTGAGGCGAAAAACTCTACGGCCTTCCGCGCCAATTTCGCTGGCGTTCCGGGCGTCTATACCCCCGAGACGATTCCTGAACTGACCACCCGGCGCGTCCTGGTGATGGAGCGCATCAGCGGGGTGAAAATCAACGACCTGCAAACCCTTGATAGCTTGGGGGTGAGCCGCCTGGAACTGTCTGCACGGCTGAGTAATGTGTACCTCAAGCAGTTTTATATGGACGGGATGTTCCACGCCGACCCGCACCCTGGCAACCTGTTTGTGCGGGTTGAGCCAGATCATCCGCCGCCTGTATACCATAATGGGCGCGTGTCGTTTGAGGATATGCAGAGCGGCGCGTGGGTTGCGCACGCCCTACCCGAATCGCAACTCAATAACGCAGATGCACGAGGCACGCCTTTTACCCTGATTTTTGTGGACTTTGGGATGGTAGGTCATCTATCGCCGCAGATGATGGAGAGTATGCGCGGTGGCGTGATCGGCCTAGCAACGAAGGATGCGGAACGGATCGTCAACTCGCTCGACAAGATGGACATGATCTTGCCGGGGGCAGATCGCCGCTTGATCGTGCGCGGCATCCAGTCGCTGCTGCGGATCTCGTACAACCGCACAATGCGCGAGATGACGAACCTGGATGTGGATGTCATTTTTGACGAGACGCGGGATATTATCTACAACCTGCCCTTTCAGATTCCGCAAGATCTGCTCTATCTTGGTCGCGCCCTGAGCATGGTGGGCGGGCTGGCCACCGAGATCTGCCCTGATATTAATCTCTTCGAGGAGCTACGCCCCTTCGCCCGCATGATGATGGATCGCGAGCAGCAGACGGGCAACTGGGTTGATCAGGTGCAGAAGGAATTGGTTGACCTGGGCCAGATTATGCTCAAGCTGCCGCGCCAGATGGACTCGTACTACGCTGCGGCGAATAATGGCGAGCTACAGACCCACTCGGATACCAGTCGACTGGAGCGTGGTATGCGCCGGGTCGAGCGTTCAACCGACCGCTTGGCCGGTGGGATGTTTGCGGCCAGCCTTTTCCTCGGCGGAGTGCAACTGCGCACTCGCGGCATGGAGAAGGAGGCTAGTCGGGCCTGGTGGGGTGCCGTCGCCGCCGTCCTGTGGGCTTTCTGGCCGCGTGGAGAGCGATAAATGTAAGGGTGCAGCAGGCGTTGCACGCCTGCTGCACCCTTACGGCGATATGATCGTACGACGACAGTTGCTCGGCTGGGCGATGCTGCTGGTTCTCCTGTCTGCGGCGGCGCTGGTGGCCCTTCGGCCCGACCCACGCGCCCCGCTGCGGGCTGCCGATGATCTCTTTCGCGCGGGCAGATACTACGATGCGCTGCGGGCCTATCAGGTGATCGATCCGCGTGCGTTTCCCGAGGCCGCCCTGCGTCTGGGCATGGTTCGCGCTATCCGTGGCGAGTACTCGCCCGCCGAGCGCGCCCTGCGTCTGGCGATGCAGGGCGGCCTGCTCCCCGCTGATTACCAGTTAGCCCTGATCTACTTGGGACACGTTCTCGCCAACGATGGACGTGCGGCCCTCGCCGTCAAAACTTGGGCGCTGACCGAGGACTGTCGCACTCAGGAAGCGTGCGCCTACCGTGCCCCTGCACGCATTCTGCGGGCCGACTATGCCTTGCGCCAGGGTGACAACGCCTCCGCTGAGGCCGACTACCGCGCTGCGCTCGATCTGTCCCCGTCGTTGCCGTGGGCCAGTCTCGCCTCCTATCGTCTGGCTCTGCTGTTAGCCGCACGCGACCCCGACGCGGCGATGGCCGCTCTTGAACACGTCACGACCGAACCCGCCCCTAGCGCCGATCCGCTCCTGGCACCGCTGCTCCCTGCCGACACTACATGGCAGGACGAGCTTGTCGCCGCGATCTCGGCTCCACCAGAGAGCCGGCCCTATCGGCTTGGGCAGCTTTACCTGAATGTGGGACTCTATGGGCTGGCTGAGGATCAGTTTGCCCAGGTGCGGCCCGACAGCCCACACGCCCGTGAGTCGGCTGTCTATGCTGCCTATACGCGCTGGCGGGCCGGGGATCGTCAGGGTGGGCGCGATCAGCTTGCGCAGATCGTCCGCGCACAGCCTGACGATCCGCAGGCCAGGGCGCTCCTCGCACTGGCCTATCTCTCCACCGCCCAGGGGGATGCCGCCCGTGACCAGATTGATACACTCGTGCGTCTAAACCCGAACGACCCTGAGATGCACCTTGCCCTGGCCAACTGGTACATCGCCCGCAGCGAATACCCCGAGGCTAGCCTGGAGTACAGTTTGGCGTGGGCGAAAGCTCCTGCTGCGCGGCGTGGTCACTACGCCCTGATCGGGGCGCAGTTCCACCTTACCTCTGCCTACGAGCCGTGCGAGAGCGGCGTGCCCTTGGCCGAGGTCGCAGTGACGGCGCTGCCCGCTGATGGTGCGGCGTGGACAACCCTCTCCGCACTTCAGTACTACTGTAATCAGCCGGAGGCCGCCTTATCCTCCGCCCAGCGCGCCGCCGATAACGGCGGTGGAGCCGAGAGTTTCTACTACCTGGGGATGGCTCTGAACACCCTTGGCCAGCGTGATCGCGCCCGTAGTGAGTTGATCCGTGCGGCGGATTTGGCCCCGGCATCAGTCTGGCGTGAGCGGGCCGAGACGGCGCTGGCCTTGATGCCATAGCATCAGGGCCAGTTCTTGATCTCCTGGGGCCACAGACCTTCAAAATGATCATATGGTTGGTTAAAAAATGCCAGCGAAGCTGGCATTTTTTAACCAACCATATGAAGTTCTTGTGAGGATCATCCCTCGTCAAAATAGCCGTGAAGTCGCCGACCGAGGTGCGGGTCACGCAGCTTCTTCAGCGCCTCGCTCTCTAACTGACGGACACGCTCGCGGGTGAGGTTAAGCCTCTGCCCGATCTGCTCCAGTGTCAGAGCGCTCTCGCTGGTAAGGCCATAGCGTAGGCTGAGAATGTGTTGCTCACGCGGGGTCAGGTGCGACATCGCCTCGCTGAGGTCATCGCGCAGCAGGCCGTGAGCCACCTGCTCAAGCGGAGTCAGCTCCATCGGGTCAGCGATTACCTCGGCCAGGGAACCGGTACCATCATCGGTGTGAGCTTCGTCCAGCGACGCCGGGGTGAGGGCCGCCTGCTCCGCACGTGTCACCTGTTCAGGTGTGATACCCAGTTCACCAGCGATCTCCTCAGGCGTAGGGTCACGGTCGAGGCGCTGGATGAGGTTCTGGCGCGCACGGGCCAACCGCGAGAGTCGCTCGCCGAGATGGACGGGCAGGCGCACCGTGCGACCGTGGTCGGCGATGGCGCGACCGACGCTCTGGCGAATCCAGTAGGTGGCGTAGGTCGAGAACTTAAAACCACGGCTCGGGTCGAATTTATCAACAGCGCGCATCAAGCCAAGGCTGCCCTCCTGGATAAGATCGAGCAGGCTCAGGCCGTGGCCCTGGTAGCGGCGGGCGATGCTCACCACCAAACGCAAATTTGAATTGATCAGTTGGGCACGGGCGGTACCCCCAGCGATCACCTGGTATTCCATACGCCGGTGATCAGTCGGGGTCAGGGGGTGCTCATCCGCAAGACGGCGAGCCGCCTCGCGACCCATCCCCATCGCACCGGCCAATTCCTGCTCCTGGTCAAAGGTGAGCAGAGGCTCGTCACCGATCTCGTTCAGGTAAAGAATGATCGATTCTGCTGGGGCAGCACCAACAAACGCAGGGTTTGTCATAATATATCCCCTTTCTCATCGGCATTCAGGGCTGCTGCCGACAAAAAAGACATGCGCGTGCGAAAACGCCCTCCTTATGAGGTAGCATCACTTACTATGCTTGGATGGTATAAAAAAAGTCTTAGGGGAAGATGAGAGCTGGATGAGAATACACCAATGCATATGCACATCGGCGTATTCTGGGCACAGCCAAGGGGTTTTTGAGAGATTTAGGCGAGGGCCATGTCGCGCTTTTTCTTCTCGCGGCGGCGATCCTCGGCGTTGAGCAACTTCTTGCGGATGCGCCAGCCCTTGGGCGTCACCTCCACCAACTCGTCTTCGCTGAGATACTCGACGGCGTCATCGAGGGAGAGTTGCCGGGGCGTATCCAGGCGGATCGACTCGGCCCCCTTATTGTTGCGCATGTTGGTCAGGTGCTTATCCTTGCAGACATTGATCTCCAGATCAACGTCGCGGATGTGCTGGCCAACCACCATACCCTCGTAGATGTCCTGACCGGGCGAGATAAAGTAGGTGCCGCGATCCTGCACCTGAAACATCCCATAAGTCGTGGAGACGCCACTATC
>CAIXLU010000092.1 GCA_903920315.1 uncultured Oscillochloris sp. | reverse complement strand
GCGATAGGGGGTAATTGATTCGGCGGTGAACGCCACCTCCAGGGTGGTTTCCATCCAGCGGGCAAAGGCACGTACCTGCCGCTGATAGTCCTGTATCGTCGCCACGGCCAAGCGGCGGGGCGCATCGGTCGTGACCCACGCGATCCACGCGGGGATCAGGGTGGGGGAAGAAGATTCCGTAGCGAGATCGGATGGCATACGAGAAGGATTCCCCCGTCGTCGTGAATGGCACACCAATTCTGTTGCACGTTCGCGCGGGTTTACGTCACCGATTCAGCACGATGCATGGCAGCAACACCACGGCATCGTAACACGCATGGTGCGGTATTGGCAACAGAAAGAACATTCTGTTGCCAGTGTTCGGCTTCCCATGCGGGCAGGATTCGCCCGCTACGTATCGGGGAAACGAGCATATGTTCGATAATGGCCCGTTTGTCGCGAATTCTTACCATACCCCCTTATCCGCTATCGCCCGAACACGAACAATAGCGGATGCAACGCCGGATGCAAAGCGCCTACTGCGCCTCCCTTTTGCCCTCGGAGGCGGGCCGAAAGACGCGGTTTTCCGCCGCGATCACGGCGTTGCGTTTGGCCTTCTCGGTCGCGTGGGTATAGCGTCGGGTGACTCCGCCTCCCTTGCTATGGCCCAGGATGTCGGCGATCACGGCTTCCGAGTATCCCTCCTCAGAAATCAACGTCGCCAGGGTGTGGCGCAGCAAGTGAGGGTGAATGTGTCGGCTGCCGTGGGTGATCTGGCGCAGGCGCAACAGCAGGGCGTTGAGGTTGTACGGGGCAAGCGGCTCGCCGTTCTCCTGAGCGACGATCCGCCCGTGCTCGGCCCAGGCCGCCCCTCGGAGCTTGCGTTCTGCTTGCTGGTGTGTCCAGTGGTCTCGGAGCCGAGCCACCAACTGAGGGCCGATAGGCAGGACACGCACGCCACTGGCGGTCTTGATTGGCCCGAGGGCAAAGCCGCCGTCACGCGCCCGTGACATTGCCTGCCGGATGTGGAGCTCCGCCCTCTCCCAGTTCAGATCCCGCCAGGACACACCGCACGCCTCGCCTCTACGCAGGCCCAGCAGGGCCATCAGCCACAGGGCGATCCCGTAGCGCGAGTAATGCCCCATCAGCTCCACATCGTCGCCTATGGCCAGGAGTGCCGTCACCTCGGCATCGTCCAGTGGGCGGCGATCTACGGGGGTGTGGCGGGCGAGTCGGATCTTGCGCATATCCACCGGGTTACGCACCAAGCGCTCAGGCACCAGGCGCTCACAGGCAGCACGAAGCCTCTGGAGGGAGGCTCGGGCCATGGTGATGCCATTCTCGCGGGCGATCACCGTCGCCATCCTCTGGACGGCTTCGGTTGTGAGCGCATCAATCCGAACGTTGCCGATCTTCTCGGTGACGTGGGCGATCTGGCAGGTGTAGGCGATCACCGTCCCTGGCCGTACCGTGTCCCTCAGCGCGTCCAGATAATCTTCTAGCAGTTCTTTCACCGTGTCCGCCTTCTTACTCAGATCCCGTCCCTGAGCGCGATCCGCGTGCATCTGGCGCAACAGCGCGAGCGCCTCACCCTCGGTGGCTGCGGTGCGTAAGGGTCTGCGCCCATCGGCTCCGGCGGGCATCTGTGCCACCCACTTCTGACGGGCCTCACTGTAGAAGATCGTCCCCTCGGACTTTGCACGCTTTCCCATCAGCTTGCCTCCCTCTCCACATAGGCCAGGATGGACTGATAGACGATCCGGCGCGCCTTGCCTGCGCCAACCGCCTTGAGCTTCTTCTTCTGGACGAGCGTTTCAATATAGCGCGTGCTGACGCCTCCGAGGATTCGGGTTGTTTCCAGATAGGTCACCAGCAGCGGTGTGGTAAGGCCGGGTGTCTGCGTCTGCGTCGGGAATGAGAGTGGTGCTTTCATTGGGGTTGTGTCCCTTCTGTGCGGGTATCGCCGATAGCCTTAAAGGCGTGGTAAAACCGATCCGTGTGTTTTCCGAGGTACCAGATGATCGTCGTAAAGTTTGGGTTGCTGCGCTCTCCGATGTCGGGCCGAACGAACGGGATTCGCACGAGCGGCCAGCAGGATGCCGACGCTACCTTCCTGAGATCCTGACTGTATGCCGCACTGCTGTCAGCGCGAGTAAGAATGCACGCGGCCCGCACATCCCCACAGCGATACGCCGCGATCAGCTTTTTGGGGTCACCGTATTATTCCGGGAAAATCGTACGCTAAGGAATCACCGCGCGGGCGGGCAGAACTGGTACCAGAACCATGCTTCCGGTACGAGTTGACGCTGGCGCGAAGCACCGGTAGAATAGCCGAACGCGTTCCTATGCCTTCCATCGTCCGTGGATATCCTCGGCGATCCGCAGGAAACGCGGCCAGAACTCGTACCAGATCCGTATGTGCGGTACGGAGCACCGATGTCTGCCCCCTCGCCCGAGCCAACACCACTGGTCACCGCCTACCTCGCCACCTTGGAAGCAAAGGCGCCTGCGACGGTTGATGCGTATCGCCGGGTGCTCCGCCAATTTTGCACCTGGCTGCTCGCGCGTCCCGGGTGTGGCGACGGCTTCGCCCCCGAGCAGTTCACCCGCACCGCGGGTGAGACCTACCTCGCCCACCTGGAGCGCGCTGGCCGGAGCATCAGCGACCGCACGCGCGTTCGCGCCATGCTCAGCAGCTTCGCCCGCTTTCTCATCGAAGACCAGGGCGTCCTGCGCCGCAACCCGACCCGGCAGGTCGTCGTACCACCCCAACCTATTCTTGCCCCGCGTGAGCTGACCGACGACCCGCGCTATGTGCTCCTCTCCCTCATCGAACGCGACGATACGCTCCGGGGCGCTGCCATCTTCGCCCTTGGCTACTGGGCCGGCTGCCGCGTGAGTGATGTGGCCTGGCTTCGCTTCGACGATACCCACGTCACCGCCCGCCAGGGTTCCATCCTCGTCGGCCACAAGGGCGGCAAGCAGCGCGAGATCGACCTCCACAGCCAGGTCGTCGCCCCACTCCACGCCTACCTTCAACAGGGCGACCGGAAGCGCGAAAGCCCCTATGTCTTCACCTCGCAGCGCGCCGAGCGGCTGACCGAGGCCGGCGTCCATCACTGGTTTCGCCTGCTCAAGGCCCAGGCGACCAAGACCGAGTGGGAACTCATCGATGACCTGCGCTTCCACGACCTGCGCCACGACTTCGCCCACCGCGCCCGGGCTGCCGGCTGGAGCCTGGAAGAAATCGCCGCCTACCTGGGCCACACTACGACGCGGGGCACTCCCGCCATTCAGACCACCGCCCGCTATACCCAGGTGAGCCGCGACCGGCTCAAACGCCAACTCCAGCGCCTCTAGCGGCGAGAAAGTCATCTATGCCAACGCGCGATCTCCTCGCGCCGACTCAGCGTGTCCAGTTCACCGCGATTCCCGCCGGGGCGGCGCTACGCTACCCTGGTGGCCCTGCTGCTCGAATGGGCCGCCGTCCTGACCGACCAGATCCTCGACCTGCACAACCGGGTGTTCACGGCCGACGTTCGCCAGTGCGAGCACGCCCAGGCTGCGCAGATCCAGACCCGTGGCCGCCCACTTGCCGAGCAGGTGCGCCTGTATGGGCAGGTCGGCCGCGCGCTCATCGACGCCCGCGCGAACGACACCGCCCCCTACGAGGCCGTCGAGGCGGTGCTCTCCTGGGAGGGTTTTGTTGCCGCTGTCGCCGAAGCCGAGCGCCTGGCACGTTCCGCGACCGCAGACTCGCTCACCCTCCTGCGCAACTATTATGAGCAGATGCGGCGCTACGCCCCCGAGCTGCTCGCAACCCTCACCTTTGCGGGGGTTCCGACCAGCACGTCGCTGCTCCAGGCTATTGACGTGCTGCGCACGATGAACGCCGAGGGGAAGAAGAAGGTGCCGCCAAAAGCACCAACCGGCTTCATCAAGCCCCGCTGGGACCCGCTGGTTGTCACGTCGAAAGGGGTTGACCGGGCCTTCTACGAGTTCTGCGCGCTCCACGAGCTGCGCCAAAGCCTCCGCGCCGGCGACGTCTGGGTGGCGGGCAGCAACCAGTACCGCGCCTTCGCCGACTATCTCCTGCCGGTCGCCGCCTGGAGCGGTCACGTCGTCGAGAGCCTTCCGGCGGCGGCGTCCGCCATTACCTGCACCCCGCGCACCGTCTGGGTGCGGCGGCGCAGGTGGCACCGACCTGCCCGTGCCATGCGAGTCTGGCCCATCGCCCGCCTGATGCTGC
>CAIXLU010000091.1 GCA_903920315.1 uncultured Oscillochloris sp. | reverse complement strand
TTGGACTTACCGAGTCTCCACAGGCGTTTTGTGTCTCGGCGTGTCCCGCCGCGACATGTCTCCCCGCAGAGCGCGTGTGACCAGCTTGGTTTTCGCAAGGCCACAAACGCCTACGTCTAGGATGGCAGTATATCAGATTATTCGTTCTATTTCAAGCGGTTTGCGGCACGAGGAAGCCCTATGCCGAAGCTACAGCTAAAGCCGCTCAACCGGTAGATGCGACCACGTGATGACTCACATCCCCGCGATGATCCTGCTATAATCGCGACGATGAAGACGATACTGACGTTCTACGGGTTGTTCCTTTGCCTCGTCCTGGCTGCGGCATGCGCCGCTCCGCCCGCCCCGGTCGCTGAGATGCCCACGACCATTCCTACGGCGGCACCGAGTCCCACGGCGCCCCCGACATCCTCGCCAACACCGACAATTCGCCCCCTGCGCTTATGGGTGGCCGAGTCCGATGCCGCCACGGCGGCGGTGTGTCTCTTGGTAGCCGATTACGCGGCCTCCAGCGGCGTGGCTATCGAACTGAGTGCTAAGGCTTCCGACACCCTGCGCATGAGCGTGGCCAGTGTCACGCTCACCGGCGACCCGCCACCCGATATGATCTGGGCCGACCAGGAGGCGTTGGCCGGGTTGCTGGCCGATGGACAACTCCAGCCCGTCCCGCTGCTGGGCAACCCGCTGCCGGGGTTGCTGACTGATGCGACGGCGGACGGCAAGCTATGGGGGGTGCCGCTGACGGCTCAGGGCGAGCTTCTCCTGCTCTATAATCGCAAGACGACCGCGATTCCGCCGACGACCAGCGACGAGTTGATCACCCGCTCGCGGGAAGGCAGCGCGGGTCTGGTGATGGCCTGGGACGAGCCGCGCTGGCTGCTGCCCTGGCTGTATGGCTTTGGCGGCGCACCCACCGGTGGCCCCAATGGTCTCCCCACCCTCGACACACCTGAGATGCGCAACGCCCTCGGCCTGCTGCGCGAACTCGCTGTCGCCTCGCCTGCGGTGGTGAAGAGTTACCAGGGCGGACAGCGCTGGTTCGGTGCGGGCGAGGTGTCCTTCGCCGTTGATGGTGACTGGGCGTTACCCGCCTATCGCACTCTCACCCCGACACTCGACCTGGGCATCGCGCCGCTTCCCGTCATCCCGGCAACTGGGCGGCGGGCGCTGCCGATGATCGCGGGGAGTTTCCTGATGCTTCAACGCGATCTGGGCGGGGCGGATCGAGATCGTGCCACCGCATTTGCAACCTTTCTCGTATCGCCCCAGACGCAGATGCGGCTGATTCATAATCTCGGTCGTCTGTCGGCGAATCAGAAGGCGCTGAGTGACATGGCGGTGCGGGCTGACCCAGCCCTGGCCGCCGCCGCTGCCCAGGCCGTCGGTGCCCCCGGATTACCGCCTACCAAGGCCGCTCGCTGCGCCCTCTTTGGGATTGATACGTGGCTACCTAGCATGCTGCAGGGAACCCTCGACCAAGCCCAGACCGCCACCGCTATGCAGCAGGAGGCCGAGGCATGTGTAACGCGCTAGGTGCGATTATCGTATTATTAGGCAACGGGCAACGGGCAACAGGATATAACCGACGATGACATGTTCATCCTGCGGTAGCGATCTCCCGGATGATGCACGCTTCTGTATTGAATGCGGCGTCACCCTTGATAAAGCCACCATCGGGCCAACCATCCACCTGCGTGCAGGCGAACGTTCCCCGGTGAGCTGTGCGGCGTGCGGGGAGAGCAACCCCGGCCACGCCCTTTTCTGCGTGCGCTGCGGCCAACGGATGAGTGGCGCGGCAACACACCTTGCTCCGCCCCGTCAGGCCAATAGAAACATTGGTCAGGGAACACCATCGCTACCGGCCTTCAGACCCCGGCAGACCCCGGTTGCTGGCCCGCAGATCAGCGGAAACGTGCTGAGTATGGCGATCCTGATGATCGGCCTCGGGTTGCTCTTTCTTGGACACCTCTTCTGGCCGGGCATCCTCGTCCTGCTCGGGATCGTAAACTTTGTACGTATGTCGGCTAGCGGGTATACCTTGCAGGGAGTGCGCAACGCCATCTGGCTTTTCGGCCTCGCCTTCCTTTTCATGGTGCCGCACCTGTTTCTCCCAGGCTTGTTCGTGCTGATCGGCCTGAATGTGCTGATCTCGGGGATGATCCGCAGCGGGCGCCAGTGGCCGTAGTGCCAGTTTGTCATTGTTATTACTCGTACCCGTTGACACAATATTAAAAAAAGGTATAATTTTCTTACACTATTGCGCACCCACAATCGTCGTCTCTTCTTCACCCGAAATATAGCGATCCTATTCCGGTCGTAATTTAACGAGGAATCAAGGCTTTAGCCGGCTAAAGCCTTGACTCCCCTTCTCACGGCTCCAAGAGGATTGCTATAGGTGGCTCAAAGCCGTTTGTGGTATCTCTATGAGACGTCAATACATTATCATCAGCGTCGTTTGCTGGTTCGCTCTGGTTGCCGCCTCGGCCATCTGGAACATCAGCCAGATTCAGAGTACCCACCAACAGGCTGATGTGCAGGTGGCACAATCTTTTTTTGAGATGATCGTCACCGTGCGCGAATGGAATGCGCAACACGGCGGCGTCTATGTGCCAGTCTCCGATCTGATTCAGCCAAACCCGTATCTCAAAGTTCCCGACCGAGATATTCATCTGCCCAATGGGGTAATGCTGACCAAGGTGAATCCGGCGTTTATGACCCGGCTGATTGCGGAGTTAGCAGAGAAGGGCAACCAGATTCGCTTTCATATCACCAGCCTCAAGCCGATAAACCCTGGCAATGCGGCGGATGTCTGGGAAACCCAGGCGCTCACATCCTTTGAGACCGACGCGCTATCCGAATCGTATCATTGGGATGATCAATCTCATGTCTTCACCTATATGGCACCGCTGGTCACTCAGTCAAGTTGCCTGAAGTGTCATGAGCAACAGGGCTATAAGGTCGGCGACATCCGTGGCGGGATCAGTGTCTCTTTTCGCTCCAAGCCGGTGACGATCTGGCCTGTTCTGTTGAGCCATACGCTGATTGCCCTGGTTGGCATGGCGGCGATCAGCGTGTTTGGACACCAGTTAACCCGCGCCTTCGCTGATCTTGAGCGGCTATCGCAGATTGATAGCCTTACCCAGATTCATAACCGCCGATACTTTGATATGTATCTCCACCGCGAGTTTTTACGCAGCAGACGACAGGAATTACCATTGTCGGTTATTCTCTGCGATGTAGACTACTTCAAGTCCTATAATGACATCTACGGGCATCAGGCCGGTGATAGCTGTCTGCGGCAGATCGCCGCCGCGCTCACGGATACCATGAAGCGACCGGGAGATCTGGTTGCGCGCTATGGCGGCGAAGAGTTTGTGATAGTGCTGCCAGAAACGTCCGCCGCAGGGGCTGTCGCCATCGCCGAACTGGTGCGTGCCAAGATTGAAACGCTCAATATTAGCCACAAAGGCAGTCAGGTGAGCAATCATGTGACAATTAGCCTGGGGGTTGCATCCTCGTGCGGAGAACTGAAGGAAGAAGTCTTACTGGAGCGCGCAGACCAGTCTCTCTATCAGGCCAAGCATGCGGGACGAAATATGGTCGTTGGTGCCGCGATGGCGCGAACTGTGTGAAAACTGTTTGATAACTACTACGCTCCGTGACACATATGGATCATGACGAGAGCATCGAGGCGCTGCTGGCCCTACCCGAAGGTCCGCAGCTTGCCTTTGCCCGTGAGAAGACTCGGCTGGACGATCTTGCGGAGACGCTGGTTTCCTTCGCTAACGCCCAGGGCGGCACGCTAGTGCTGGGGGCGTCGGGGCGGGCTAAGGCACGGGCGGAGGGAGTACGTGATCTGGCATCTGCCCGCGATCTGCTGCTGGAGGCGGCATTGGCTTGCACTCCGCCGCTGATCCTGCCGCTGCCACGTGCGGCACGTCACGGCGAGGCCACGCTGCTGCTGGCCAGCGTACCCGCCGGACTCTCGCAGGTCTACAGTTTGCACGGCAAGTACCTGCGCCGCGAGGGTGGCACAAATCAGCCCCTGGCTCCCAACGCCCTGCGTCGCCTGCTGATCGAGCGCGGCGATGTGAGTTGGGAGCGCGGCGTACCCGAAGGTGCCAGCATTGATGAGCTAGACTCGCATAAGGTCAACACCTACGCCCGACGGATCGGCTCTGAGGCAGAGGATGCGCCGCTGGAATTTCTGCGTCGGCGCGGCTGCGTGACTCAGTCCGTAACGGTGGGTGGCGCTCAGGGTACGTATACACCCACAAACGCGGGCCTCCTTCTCTTCGCACGCAGCGTCGAGGATCGCTTCCCCCAGGCCGAGATTACGCTGGTGCAGTACCGTGGCCACGATATGGCCGATGCTTTTGAGCGCGAGGATGTACGCGATACCCTGCCCGAGGCGGTGCGCCGGGCCGAGCGTTGGCTGATGGAACATATGCGCCGGGGTAGCCGCATGGCGGGCCTAGAGCGTCAGGACTGGACGCAGTTCCCGCCTGGTGCTGTGCGCGAGGCTCTGGTGAATGCGGTGGCTCACCGCGACTATAGCGTGCGCGGCGAGGGCGTGCGGATCGGCCTGTTCGCCGACCGTCTGGAGTGCTACTCGCCCGGTCGCTTACCTGGCCACGTCACCCTAGAGAACCTAGTGGCCGAACGCTTCTCGCGCAACGAGGGTCTGGTGCAGGTGCTGGCCGACTTCGGCCTGATCGAGCGGCTCGGTTACGGGATCGACCGCATGCTGCGTCAGATGGAGAACGCCGGTCTGCCGCCGCCGCAGTTCCGCGAGACGGCAGCAGGCTTTCTGGTGACGCTCCAGGGCCAGCCGGTGGAGTCTCTCGGCCCCGAGGGGATCGACACCCGCGAGTGGGTGCGCCAGGGTCTCAACGAGCGCCAGGTCGCCGCCCTGATTTTCCTCGCTGAGCAGCGCCGCATCACCAACCGTGATCTCCAGGATCTCCACGCCGATGTCAGCCCCGAGACGATCCGCCGCGACCTGTCCGACCTCGTGGATCGCGGGGTTTTGTTGCGCGTCGGTGAAAAACGGGCCACGTATTACATTATGAAGTAAGACACCGCACTCCATCACGCGGCGCTCTGGTGCGGGAACGAGGGCTGTACCGGCATCGTGGGGCCGCAGTAGGCGAGTCGGCTCTTCTCCCAGCGAGCGAGGCCCGTAGCGCACAGCCACGCGGCAACGGTAGCAGCGCGGCGGATGGCGGTACTCTGGGCCA
The DNA here is from genome assembly GCA_903920315.1 of uncultured Oscillochloris sp. Classification (GTDB taxonomy): domain Bacteria; phylum Chloroflexota; class Chloroflexia; order Chloroflexales; family Chloroflexaceae; genus Oscillochloris. Next base: position 6,736 of record CAIXLU010000091.1, on the reverse strand, counting down.
GTGGCGCGAGATCTTGCAGGACACTGGCAATTTCGGTGCGCCGCAGACCCTCGCTGGCGCGGATCGCCACTACAACCGAGCGGGTTGGCTCACGCTGGAGCAGCATACGGCGTAGGGTGGTGCGCTGCTCAACGTGGCTATAGGTGGCGAAAGCTCTACCGAACGGGGTAAGCTCAACCGGCTCGCCAGGTTTGCTCGGCTTCACAAAGCCCAGGATGCGGGCCGCCTGCGTGTAGTAGAGCCCTTGGCGGGCCGCCTTTGTGCCAATGTAAACGCCAATCTCGTCGGGTTGCTTCTTTCCACGGGTGATCGCCTCGGGCACCAGTGCAACATCCCAAAGGATGTCCGCCTGGGGAATGTCCATCGTCTCGTGGCTCATAGGGTTCCTCATTCGTGCTTGAGTGCGAGTGACTCTGCCGCTATGTTTCGCCCGAACATCCGTTTAGTTTATATGTTCTATCATACCGAAAACTTTGATATTGTCAAGTGCGTATGTAGCTTTGTCGCAGTGGCGTATAATGCACCCGGTCTTCGGACATCTCTGTCCTGGATTGCTCCCTGTGCCTACGCCACCATATCCCTATCCTTTACCTATACCCTATGCGACAACATGTTCACACCCTCCGCGCCGCGATCCTCCTCGTACTCTTCGTTCTGACAGGTGTGGCGATCCCCTCGCCCCGCGTGGTTCAGGCCCAAGATCTGCCCTGGCAGAATAAGGGATCTCCCTTCGGGGTGGTTGCCGCTCTCGGCAACCGCGTGCGCGCCGATGAGATCCCTGCGGCTGTCGCGCTCATGCGTGAGGCTGGTGTTCAGTGGCAGCGTGAGGAGATTTTTTGGGATCGCGTGCAGCAGCAGCCCGGTGGCCCTTACGACTGGGACGGTAACGATGCTGGGTTCTACAACTACGATCTGGCGATCAAAGCCCAGGTTGCCGCTGGTATCCACGTTCTGGGTCTGCTCGACTACAACCCCGCCTGGTTCAAGGGCAAGAATCCGCGCCCCGAGGAATGGATCGCCGACTGGGGCGATTTTGTCTATAGCACGGTTGCTCGCTACGGGCGGGATCGCGGCCAGATCACCTACTGGGAGCTGTGGAACGAGCCGAACTTGGCGGCATCCGGCTACGAGAGCGGCCTGTATACCGTCGCTGATTTTGTCCGCATCCTTGAGGTTGGTCGCGCCGCCGCACTTGCCGCCGATCCGCACGCGAAGATTGTGATGGGTGGCATGGCTCCTATCTGGAGCGAGATGCCCTCCGACCGTCATTACGATTATTTTGATTATCTCGACCAAGTTGGTCAGTTGGGCGGCTGGCGTTTTGTTGACGTGCTGGCCATCCACCCCTATCGTCCTAACACTCCCGAGGGCGATGCGTGGCGTCGTGACCAGTCGCTCACCTTCAGTCAGGAGCTGAGTCGGCTCGACGGGCTGCTGCGCACCTATGGATCTCGTCCCGTCTGGCTGACGGAGTTGGGTTGGTCAACCGGCCAGGGTCACCTGGGTGTTGATGGTGACACCCAGGCGTTTCTGTTGGTGCGAACCTACCTGCTCGCGATGGCCCACCCGAGTATTGAGAAGATCTTCTGGTACGATTTCCGCGATGATACGCGGCCAAACATTCCCTACGAACAGCCGACTACCATTCCCAACGATCTGGAGTCGCACTACGGGCTGCTGCGCCGTGCCTTCCCGCTCGACCCGGCACGGGGCGACCTGCGCAAGCCGGCTTTTCTAGCCTACCGTGTGATGACGGAGATGCTGGCGGGATTGTCCCTCAATGATATGCCGCCCACCAACGCTGATGGCGTTTTCTGGCAACGCTACGCGGGCAGTGGCCGTCGGGTTGATGTTCTCTGGCGCACAGGCGAGGCGGCACCGGCCTTTACTGTGGCCTGCGGCTGCCACGAGGCTCTGGTGCGCAATTGGAAGGGCGAGGTGCGCTATCTGTTGAGTAGCGCCGACGGGCAGATCCGCATTCGCCCTGATGAACTCGGCGCTCCGCTGTATGTCGAGTACGACCCACCGACGCGGCGCGGGCGACTCTTCGCCGCTACCAAGCACAGCATCAGTGGAGACTTTCGCACCTTCTGGGAGTCACGCGGCGGGCTGGCCCGCTTCGGCTATCCGCTCAGCGAGGAGATAATCGAGCCAGAGGCGGGCAGCGGTCGTCCTCGCGTCGTCCAGTATTTCGAGCGGGCGCGCTTCGAGCATTTTCCAGAATTGAGCGGCACGCCCTACGTGATCCAGCTCAGCCGACTTGGCGAGACGGCCCTCCAACTCCAGGGCGTAGACTGGCGCAGTCTGCCCGCACAGGTTGATGCCCCACCCGAGTGCCAATTCTTCCCTGAAACCGGTCACCGTCTCTGTCCACCTTTTCTGGCCGCATGGGAACAGGCGGGTGGAACTGATCTCGTTGGACTACCGCTCACCGAAGCCTTCCCCGTCACTGATGCGACCACCGGCGCAAGCTACAGCGTGCAATACTTCGAGCGTACCCGGATCGAGCAGCACCCCGACCAGGCGGGTACGCCCTACGAGATCCAGTTCGGCCTTCTGGTGCGCGAACAGATCACGCGCTGGGGCGGGATGCCCTAGGCGTATTTCAGATTGCAGATTTTAGATTGCAGATGTGCCGCAACAGGACGCGGTGCATGTACCCAAACTGTCAAACTGGTTTGAAACATGCCTTCGTAGTGCCGCCTTCCAGGCGGCCAGATGCACCGCTGGATGGCATATAGCCGTGATCTCCTACCACGCAGGCTTCGGCCAGATCGGCTGTGCCTGGGCGCGATCCGCTGGCGTAACGATTACGAAGCGATCGCCCTGCCACTGCAAGATCATAAAACTGCCCTCGGGACGACCAACCGCATCGAAGTGCAATGGCCCAACGACGGTCTGGTAGGTGCCGGTGTGCAGTTCCTTGATCAGTGCGCCATTATCAATGGACTGGATCTTCGTCACTGCCTGCTGGAGTACTTGGCCCACCGTAAATGCGTTCGCCGAATCTTCGGCGATATCTTCCGCTGTGCCGCCAAAAAGCTTGACATATTCGGCAGTAAATTCCTGGTTCTGGGAAGTGCCTGCCTGCGCGAACCACGAGATTGACGAGAAGATTCCGTTCGTCGCCGATCCGAGCGCCGTACGAAAGGCATCAGGCATTGAGGGGCCGCTGGTGAAGAACGCCCCGCGTGGCTGATAGTGCGCCTCGCGGTAGGCCAGAATCTGGCCTACCGAGTCTTGTTGCATCGTTCCCCCAATGATCAGATCTGGGTTCACTTTCGCAACTTCACTAGCAATCGTTGTAAAATCGCTGGTCTCTGGGGCGTAGATCTCATCAACCACCAGCTTCATGCCACTGGCGATAAACTGCTCCTTGAGCCGGGTGACCACGCTCAGAGTAAACGGATCGTCCTGGCTCACAACGCCGAACGTCTTAGGTTGCTGAGCTTTCGGCAAGCTCAGGATATAGGCCACAAAGGAGTCGGCCTGCTGTGTACTGATCGCCGGCTGGGCGAAAAAGAGATTGTTCAGCCCACGGTTAAAGACCTCTAAAGCTCCACCGGCTGGCTCAACAAAAGCATAGCCGTAACGCGCTGCAACCTCAGATGTTGGCAGCACCAAAAAGCTGGAAAATGGGCCAACCACCAGATCGACCTTGTCTACGGTTATCAGTCGCTCATAGTCGGCAACCGCCGTCTTTTGGTCGGTGGCATTGTCGAGAATGCGCAACTGAACCTGTCGGCCCAGTAACCCGCCGTTGGCGTTGACCAGAGATGCCCAGACCTCGTAGCCACGTTTTGTTGCCTGGCCAGGATCGCTGAATCGACCCGTGAGCGGAAGCGAGATCCCAATCACGATCTGGGTGCCGTCGCCTGTGGCGCTCGTCTCCGCTACCGCTGGTACTACAGAAGCCACAGCAGACCTCGTCGTAGGCGCACTGCTCGTCGCACCAGAGCTACAGGCCGTCAGCAGCAGACCGAACATGAGGACGAGGACGCCGTAGCGGGGGGCGCGATTCATAGTCTTTTCCTTCGTGATAAGAGAGCCCGCGTTACCCGCGACGAGCAGCGGAACTCAGGAGCGCCTCCTGAAGCGTCGGGTAGGTATGCAATCCAGAGAGATCCGCGCCGAGTTGCACAAGAGATTGCGCGACCTCGGGGCGAATACCTACCAGCGCCGTCGTCGCGCCCAGAAGTCGGGCGGATTCAGCCGTCTGCACAAGCGCGGCGGCAACCTGCATATCCACGATGGGGACGCCGGTGATATCAATGGCGACAAAATGGGCGCGCTGATTCTCGATACCGGCAAGTACATTTTCGACAAGCTGGGCCATACGTTGACCATCCAGTCCCCCAATCAACGGAATGGCGATCACACCCTTCTGGATGGGAACCACCGGTATTGACATCTGGCGAATCTGGCCTAAGAGTTGCTCCTGCGCATTAACGAGTGCCTGGAGTTCCTGGGTACGTGTACCAACCCGCATATCCAGTTCGGCATTCAACGTCTGTATCGCCGCCACCTGCTCTTGAAGCTGCGACTCACGGGTCTGGAGAGACACGATCATCTGGTTGAACGAACGGGCGAGTTGCCCAATCTCATCGCACCGCCCCTGCCCGCGTGGACTCGTCCACGTGCCTGCGACGATCTGTTCAGCCGTCACGCTCAGTTGTCGCAGAGGCAAAATGACCAGCATGCGCAGGAGCAACCCGACAACAATGCTCAGTGCGAGCAGCACGAGCAACGCGGTAATGATGCTCTGCATAACCGTCTGAACGCGGTCGGCATTAAGCTCGGCTGTGCCTATACGTAGTGCCACTGTCCCAATGGGTTTATAGGCGTAGATAATGGGCGCGGTAATTTCAAGATAGCCATTCATCCAGCGTTGGCTCCCGCCAACAGTGAGATCGCTGAAAGGTAGGCGCGCTGCGGCTACAGCACCATCAGCGGCGGCGGCAGAGAGCAAGTCGCCCGTCGCAGAGAAGAAAGCGACATACTCGGCCTGATTGTTTGTGGTCGCCGTCCGTGCGAGCAGCGAAAGACCGCGTAGATCTGTGTTAGCGACGAAGAGATTTGCCGCGTTAGCGAGGATCTGGGCTGTGCCGTTACCTCGCTTGAGCAGATCTGCACTCAAACGCGCCTGGGAATTGCGCTGATCAATCACCGTCATACTGGCAAGGACAAGGATGTTGCTACACACCAATGCAAGCAATATGCGTGGATAGAGGCCGAACAGTCGCCGAGAAAAAGGCATGAAGCTACCTCACGGAGCGGGGACAGGCAACACGTTATCGGTATATGAAAGTCAAGTCAGACCTAGATCTGGAAGATCATGTTTATCCAAAAAAATGTAAGGAGACACCGTGACTGGAGTATAACAAGTTGACTTCTGTTTGTCCATGTCCCCTAATTTGTGCTATACTGCCCGGCGGTGTGCTTCGCACACCAAATTCACACACTTCCCAACGGTGTTCACTCCTGCCGGCAGCGCCGGTTCGAGCATCGGGTGCGGGGGGTGGCGGATATGGTATCAACCAGATCTAAGGAGCTTTAGCTATGACCCAGGCGAATGCGCGTGTTGTGTCGATCAAAGCCCTGCTTGAGGCCGGTGCCCACTTTGGTCACCAGACGAATCGCTGGAACCCGAAGATGCGGCCCTACATCTTCACCGCCCGCAACGGCATTCATATTCTTGATCTTCAGAAGACGATCTCCGGTGTCACTGCGGCCTACCGCTTTATCTCCGACCTGACGGCCCGTGGCGAGAAGGTACTCTTCGTCGGGACGAAAAAGCAGGCTCAGGAGGCAGTGGTGGAAGAGGCGTCCCGCGCAGGGCAGTACTACATTACCCAGCGCTGGCTCGGCGGCACCCTGACGAACTTTTCCACGATTCGCGCTCGGCTCAAGCGCCTCGCCGATCTTGAGGCTCAGCGTGATCGGGGCGATTTCTCGCGGCTTACCAAGGCTGAGGGTCTGAAGCTTGAGGAGGAGATCGGCAAGCTGAACCGCGTGTTCGGTGGCCTAAAGTCTATGGATCGACTCCCCGGCGCTCTCTTTATCATTGACCCGCACAAAGAGGAACTGGCTGTTCAGGAGGCCGCAAAGGTGGGCGTGCCGGTGGTTGCAATGGTTGATACGAACTGCGACCCGGACCAGATTGATTATGTTATCCCCTGCAACGACGACGCGATTCGCGGCATCCGCCTGATGACCAGCAAGATTGCCGACGCCGCGCAGGAGGGCATTGATCGCCGCCAGTCCTCCCACGATAGCTAGACTCGCCCAGTGACTGCGTCTGCGTGTGCCGATACGGGCACACGAGATGCACGCAAGAGAATTCATTAGTACTCATGTTTTAAGGAGAGGGATCGTGGCTGTTTCCATCGAGCTTGTCAAAGAACTACGTGAGCGCACCGGTGCCGGCGTCAAGGAGTGTAAAGACATCCTTGAGCAGACCGAGGGCAACATCAATAAGGCGATTGAGATCCTCCGCGAGCGCGGGATTGAGGCGGCCTCCAAGAAGGCCAGTCGCGAGGCGAAAGAGGGTCTGATTGGCGTCTATACTCACTACGGCTCCCGGATCGTCGGCATCGTCGAGCTGAACTGTGAGACCGACTTCGTGGGGCGCACCGAGGAGTTTGGCAACCTGGCCAACGCCATCGCGCAGCATATCGTCGCCCTCAACCCGCGCTACATCACCGAGGCTGAGGTGACGGATGAGGCGGTGGCAGAG
>CAIXLU010000090.1 GCA_903920315.1 uncultured Oscillochloris sp. | reverse complement strand
TCGGCTATCGGCTATCGGCTATCGGCTATCGGCTATCGGCTATCGGCTATCGGCTATCGGCTATCGGCTATCGGCTATCGGCTATCGGCTATCGGCTATCGGCTATCGGCTATCGGCTATCAGTCAATCTGGAGAATATAGCCCTTGCCACGGACATTCAGCAGATAGCGCGGGGCGCTCGGATCAGGCTCAATCTTTTGCCGCAGGTGGTGAATATGTGGCTTGATCAGCTCGCCGGCCTCAAGTTCGCTCGTCTCGTAGCCCTGGGCGCAGCGCACCAACTGGGTATACGAGAGCATCTGCCCAGAATGTTCAGCAAGACAAAGCAACAGGCGAAACTCGGTGGGAGTCAGATTAAGCGAGCGTTCGCTCAGGGTCGCTGTCTGATGCCACGTATCCAGATGCAGATGCCCAATCGTCAGCACGCGATCATGGCCTGTTGCATTTGTATTGCTACTACTGCCGATGCTCGTATGGGAGTCTTCTGCGGTCTGCATGATTGACCCGCTGTTGGCAAGCTCTTGTACGGCTTGGCCGATTGTGTTGATCAGCAAGCTCTGGCGATGGCGCTTGAGTCGTTCGGCCAATCCAGCGGCAACCCGATCCATAATCTGGGCCGGGTCGCTCGTCTTGAGCATATAATCAAAAATACCCTGATGGAGGCCCTCAATCGCCGACTCTAGGGAGCCGTGGCCGGTAAGAACGATAACTTCAGTGTCAAGTCCCCGCGCCCGTAGCGATTCGACAACCTGGATTCCACTGATCCCTGTCATCTGAAGATCGACCAGCATGAGGTCGAAAGTCTGGGAGCTAAAAAGCGATACGGCCTCTTCTCCACTTGACGCCGTTGTGACGGTATAACCAGCGCGACGCAAAAGTACGCTTAATGTCAGCCGGATATTTTGCTCATCGTCAACTACCAAGATATTCGCAGAATCATTCATAACAATTTGCGCTCCACAAAAAAACACACTATAGTTGAGGACACGAAGTTGTGCAATCATAACATGCGCAGCTTTCTGGTGTCAACGCAGAGCGTCATTGACAGTGATTGCCGCTTTACCCATCACGACAGCGAGGTCGGGACAATCAACACAGGTAGCCATACAATGGGAGAACTGGAACAACTACGGCTGCAGATCACCGGACTGGAGCGCCGTCTTGCCGAGACCACCGCCCATGCGGAGATTGTCGAACACGAGGCGGCGCTCCAGATGTCGCGGGCCGTCGATCTGGGGGCACGTCTCAGCGCTATTCTCTCAATCTCTGCTGCTCTGCTGATGAGCCGTGATATTGACGCGATTGTGCATCTGGTGGTGCGCGAGGCGGTGAACCTCTTCCCTGGCACCAGTGCGGCTCACCTCTTTATGGTTGATTCGGAGCAGGATAGCCTTGTCCTCCGCGCCGCCAATAACCCGGCGGTGATCCTCAACCAGCCGAGCGAGGGTCTGGCGGGGAAGGCGATTCTCTCGCCCCGTGCGATGCTGCTCGTTGGTCCGCAGCTTGATGTCGCTCTCTCCGACCTGAGTGCCGATCAGATCGCAGCTCTGCGCGATACCCTGGACGCATGGCCGCCTTTAAGCGCGCTGCTGGCTCCTCTTCGTGTCGAGACTCAGCGCTTCGGTGCGCTCGTCCTCTACGGCGGAGTAAACGCCCACCTCTATCACCCGCGAGACCTGCCGTTCGTCCAGGCGCTCGCCAACCTCGCCGCCGTAGCAATTGACGAACTGAGCCAACGTGCGCGTGCTGCCGACCTCCAGCGCGATCTCATCCTCACGCAGTCGCTTCACGCCGAGGCTCAGGCCCGCCTCAACGCCGCCCAGGCCCAGTTGCTCCAAAGTGCAAAACTCGCCGCTGTTGGCGAACTTTCGGCATCGGTGGCCCACGAGATCAACAATCCGCTCTACGCCGCACGTAATAGCCTCTATCTTGTCGAGCAGGATCTCGCCTCTGATGCGCCGCAACGCGCCTTCCTGACGATTGCTCAGCAGGAACTTGGTCGTATCGCCCGGATCATCACCCGCATGCGCGATTTCTACCGCCCCGCGAGGACCGAACTGGCCTCCACAAATATTAACTCACTCCTGCGCGATACCTTGGAGCTTGTGCAGACCCATCTGCGCCACGGGCATATTAATGCCACCGCCGACCTGAGTGTCGAGATTCCGTCAATCATCGCCCACGCCGATCAGTTGCGTCAGGTGTTTCTGAATATTATCCTTAATGCATGCGATGCCATGCCCGATGGCGGCGATCTACGAGTGAAGACCAGGATTCTCCACGCCCGCAACGAGGCTCCAATAACGATTGGAGTTGACATCTGTGACACGGGTTTTGGCATTCCCCTCGAACATCGCCCTCATCTTTTTGAGCCGTTCTACACCACCAAGGCCCACGGAACCGGCCTCGGCCTTGCCATCAGCGCCCATATTGTCACCCAACATGGAGGACGAATACTTGTTGAGAGTGAGTTGCACCAGGGGACAACATTCAGTGTTCTTTTACCCACAACAAATATTTAGTGCTGTCGCTATGAAGACGATTGCTTCTGGTTATCGCTTCGTTACAGAAAGTTGTGACCTCCCTCCTTCTTAGCGTCGCCTGGGCTGGTACGATGATGCATGGACACCTTCGTCCATCGTCATCTGAGGATCGCTTATGCCACCCAGGCAGATACAAATATGTGATGATGATCCGGCGGCGGCGCTCATTACGCAGCGAGGGCTTCAAAACCTTCTACGGGATCGATATATCATTACGGTTGCTTCAACTCCCAATGCGGCGTGGTTGGTCTGCGCTCACGGCAATGTTGATCTCTTGATCGTTGACCCTGGCACGGGCGGTAGTTCGGCCAGCGCCCTTGTGCGGGCGGTGCATGCCTTTCGCCCCAAGACTCCCATCCTCGTCCTTACGGCCTATGATACGCCCGGCCTACGCGCCAGAATGCGTGATCTCGGAGTTAGCTACTACGCCGCAAAGCCCATTGACTTCAAGGATCTGTTGCCAATGGTTACGTCTGCACTGCGCTTGGCGCCTATCCCCGATGCGTTCCCCCCCAAACTTCACACCTGTCACCAGCACTAATCTGTCCGCCCGTTTCTCCCCAAGCCCGATGATGTATCTCATCCTTCCACTGCGTCACCACATCGTAGGGCCGTTGCACCACCTGAGAGAACACTATGCGTGGATTTCGTATTGACTGGCGCTGGGTGGCCGCAATCGCCTTTGTCGCGGTACTGGCGAACGGGCGCTCGCTGCCCTGGCCAGTCACGGCCCTGGCGCTGGGCGCAGGCGGTGGCTACCTGATGGTGATGGCCTGGCGGGCCGGGGGCATCGGTGGGGGCCGCCGCACCAGCGCACAGGTGACGTACTGGCGCGGGCAGCGCATCGAGATACCCGACCGAACTCGGCGACCCAGGCCGATGGCGTGGGGTGAACTGATTCCCGCCATC
>CAIXLU010000089.1 GCA_903920315.1 uncultured Oscillochloris sp. | reverse complement strand
CAGACACGTTTATTATGCCCCATAGCGGTTTCGAGGATTACTCCCAGAACACGCGTGCATACTACTTTTGGGCTATTGACAGCGGATTCCGCGTCAGGAAGCCATCTGTCACAGCCTTAACTTTTTGGCGAAGGTATTGTCAGTCTCGCCACAGTTCAGTAATAAGGTTTTTAGCACGATGCAGCTTTCGAAGTGGCACTACTATGCCCGCTCGATCCCGCTGATGCTGCGGGGGATCAGCAACTGGACGAGCATTCCCCCGGCCCTAGCGACGGGGCGCGGTCGGGTGGTGCGTCTGGGTGACTTGGTCTTTTGCTACCGCGATGCGATGGATGTCTGGACGATTAAGGAAACCTGTCTGGACGACCATTATCGCCTAGCCGGGCGGCGTGTGCGCGATGGCGGGGTCGTCATTGATATTGGAGCGGGCCTGGGCGACTTTGCGATTGCGGCGGCGCGGCGGCACCCGCAGGCACGCGTGCTGGCCTTCGAGCCGTTCCCGGCGTCGGCGGATCTCTGTCGGCGCAATGTGCGGCTGAACCGCACGGCCAATGTTCATGTGATTGAGGCGGCGGTGGGTCAGGGGAATGGGGCAATTGGACTCGACATCAGTTCCCCGGAATCGGTACAGTACAGTACGGCGAGTGGGGCAGCTCGGCAGAGTACGCTACAGGTGAAGATCCAGAGTCTCGCCGAGGTTTTTGCCGAGTACGCGATTACGCGCTGCGATCTGCTGAAACTCGACTGCGAGGGCGCGGAGTTTGAGATCCTGCTGACGCTGGATCGCGCCATCCTCAACCAGATTGACAGCATCAGCCTGGAGTACCACGACGGCGTGACGGCAGCGGGACACCGTGAGCTTGAGATCGCCCTGGCGAGTGCGGGGTTTGTGGTGACCCGCGTGGACAACCCGGTTCACGCCAGCCTAGGATACATTCACGCCGACCGAAATATCGTGAAAATAGCCGATAGCCGATAGCCGATAGTCGATAGTCGGGCATCAGCAGCCATTTTCATAGGGTGGAACCCTTCCTCCTCTAGCAATGTCAGGGTCATTGATCTGTGCAGGCACAACGAACGCTAAGCAGTCGGCATCTCGCGTGGATTTTCAAGGGTGCCTTCATCCTCCTTTTCATCTACTTTCTGACGCGCGCCAACCTTCACACCATTCTGGAGAGTCTGTTTGCGGCGGCCCCGTGGCCGCTGATTCTGTCGTTGCTCATCCTGCCGCCCTTTGTGTGGGCCAAATCGGTGCGCTGGGGCGTGATCCTGCGCGGCATGGGCGTGCGCCCGCCGTCGGACTTGCGGCTGAGTATTTATTACACGATTGGCCTCTTTCTGGGCGGAGTGACACCCGGCCAGTTCGGTGACATCGCCAAGGGCTGGTACCTCCAGGCCGACGATGTGCCGCTCCAGACGGCGATGACCAGTGTGGTGGTGGATCGTGTCTGCGACATGCTGATCATGGCTCTGCTAGGTATGGCCGCCCTGACCGACTATATCGGCCTGGTCTCGCCCGAGTTGCTGCTAGGTGCGCAGGCGGGGACAGTTGCCCTGGCTCTGGGTTCAGGATTGCTGATCTCGGAGCGCTTCCGCTCCTGGCTGGCTCAGGTCGCCGATAGCGGGCCGCTACGTCGGCTGCGCCTTGGACGATTGCTGAATTTTCAGTTCTCGCTGATCAGCGGGGCGCTGCCGCTACTGCTGGCCTACACGCTCCTCTCCATCGGGCTAAATCTGCTGCGCGGATGGCTGCTATTTGTCGCTCTGGGCATCACTATCCCGCTCTTCTCGGTATTCGCCGTGATCACCCTGATCGCAATCTTCCAGGTGCTGCCAGTGAGCATCGCCGGCTTCGGAGTGCGCGAGGCTCTGTTGGTGATCACACTCCAGCACTACCAGTACCCTATTGAGAGTGCGCTTTCGCTCTCGCTGCTGCTGCTGCTCCTGAACATCCAGCAAATCGTCGTTGGCTTTCTTGTCTCGCTCTTCTTTCCCGTCAGGGCGGAGAAACTCTAAATGTATTCCACCGACACTCCCGACTTTCTGCGGGCCTACCTGCAAGAACTGCCGCTGCACCGGGCGATTGTGCGAGCCTTGGAGGCCCGGCTCTACCGCATGTATGCCGGCCATTTGCGCGAACCCATCCTCGATGTCGGCTCGGGCGATGGCTCGTTCGCCCAGGTGGTGCTGCCGCAGGCCAAGATTTACGGGATTGACCCGCTTCGCGCCGATACACGTGAGGCGGTATCGCGTCAGTGCTACTCGGGTCTGAGCGTAGCCAGCGGCGCGGCGATCCCCTTCTGTGACGAGGCATTCTCCAGCGTGATCTGCAACTGCGTGCTGGAGCATGTGGTGCCGCTGCGCGAGACACTGGCCGAAATCAGCCGGGTTACGTCACGCGGCGGTATGTTTATTACCACGGTCGTGACGGATCGCTTTTCGGAGGCCCTGCTTGGCCACCAAATCCTGGATCGTGTGGGGCTGCCGGGCAGCATTTACAGCGACTGGCTGAACCGCAAGGCCAACCACCACAACCTGTTCTCGCGGGAGGGCTGGGCCGAAGCGATGGATCGGGTGGGTTTTGATGTGATCGAGCAGGTGCCCTATCTGGGTGGGCGCACCATGCAGATCTTTGATTTTGGCCACTACTGGGCGCTACCGAACCTCGCATCCCACCGGCTGACCGGGCGCTGGCATCTGTCCGACACGCTTAACAGCAACCGGATCTGGGAACAGGCGCTGCGTGATGCCTACGATCTGGCGGTGGATGACGCGGGGACGTGCCTCTTCTTGCTCTGCCGGAAGCGGTAGTTTTTTATGGATGCGGGCGGCTATGCCATCCGCGCTTATGTAGTAGGGTGAGGTGTTGTGGAGAGCCAATCGCCGCCCGCTCGCACACGTGGGCCGCGCCGCACAGCGGCTGTCTGGGCCATTCTGATCGGCATCCTGCTGGTTGGTGCTTATTTTCGCACCCTGAGCCTGACCACCTGGGATAGCGGCACCGGACAGCATCCCGACGAGCGGTTCTTCACAGATGTGGCCGCGAATGTGCGCCTCCCCGCGAGCTTGAGCGAGTTGTATGATTCGGCGCGATCCCCGCTGAACCCGCGTAGCTACTCCTCGTACCCGATGTTTGTCTACGGGCCGTTCCCGATCTACACGACCCGCCTGGTTGCGGCAGTTCTGACGCCGAATGAGGCACTGCCTGAGCAGGTGCGGAGCATCGCTGGCCCGCCGAGGATAGGGGCAGACCCGAGTGCGCCCAGCGAGTATCGCACCGACCTCGGCCCGCCGGTGGAGAATCCCGAGCGGGCGCTGCCGAAGATCGCGTCGCTGATCACATTTTTCAACCCCGACGGCGTAAACCTGACCAGCTACGGCGAGATCGTGAAGGTCGGGCGGTCGCTGGCGATGCTGTTTGATCTCGGGTCAATCCTGATCCTCTTTCTGATCGCCCGACGCCTCTTCGATGTGCGGGTGGGGCTGCTCTCTGCCGCGCTCTCGGCCCTGGCGGTGATGCAAATCCAGCAGAGCCACTTCTTTGTCGATCCGATTTTCTCGACTTTTTTTGTCCTGCTGGCGCTCTACTGGGCGGTACGGGTGGCCCAGGGCGGCGGGGCAGGCAGCTACGCAGCTTTGGGTGTGAGCATCGGCGCAGCGATGTCTAATCGGATCACGCTGTCTACCTTGGGGCTGGTTGCCGTTGTCGCCGCCATCCTCGCCGCCTTGCACTTCGTCCGACTCTCGAATCGCACGCTTCAGCCCTCAGCCTTCAGCCTTCAGCCTTTCCTCGACCGCTTCCTGACACGCGAGTTGCCGCTGCTGGTGTTGGCGGGGACACTGACCCTGCTGGCCTTCCGCACCATGTCGCCCGACTCGTTCAGCGGTTCGTTGCCGACCTCGCCGGAGATGGCGGGGACGCGCATCCT
>CAIXLU010000088.1 GCA_903920315.1 uncultured Oscillochloris sp. | reverse complement strand
CTCGCCCTGGGCGCGTAGGCCGGACATTGTCAGATTGCTGGAGCCAAGATAGGCCGTAACCGGATTGTCGGGGTCGTTGCGGAAGGCCAGATAGAGTTTTGCGTGCAGCTCATAGCTCAGATGGAGCCGCACCTGCACCTTGCCGTCCTGGATCTGCTGGCAGAGCTTCCGCAGAGCGACCTCATCGCTATTAGATGGGGCCATGCCGACAAGCTGACGGCGAAACTCCCACGCAATACGTGCCTTGAGCTGTGCGGCGCGAGAAAGGTCAATCTCATCCGTCCCCTTGCGCACCTGCCGACGCCAGCGCCGCAACTCTTGATCGAGACTTTCGCTCATCCCGATGAGAACACGGCAGCACTCCCCATCACCGCCCGCAAAATGATCAACTGAATCGGCCACCTGACCCCAGCCGCTGAGGCGAAAGAAGCCAATGCAGAAATCGGCACGCTGGGCGTTTTCGAGCGTTTTGAGAAGGGCATCAACCAGCTTCTGGTTGATATTGTCAAAAATCTTGCTGGCTTTTTTGGAGGTAGTCATGCAGAATCTCTCCCGCAGGGATTAGGACTACTATAGTACACGACGCTACCCCTCCACGTGACGCCGCCGCCTGTCTAGGCTGAACGAAATGGAGATACTTTGCGTCAAGCGCGATCTTCATTGTGACGCAAAGGCGCAAAGGCGCAAAGGTTTTTCTGTCTCTTCGCGCCTCTGCGTCTTTGCGTTAAGTGGTACCACCCGCTGGCGCGAACGACCAGACCCCGGCCCCGAGCGCAGACAGACTCGCCCATACTATCGGTGACGCCAATGAATGTTCGTCATCGTGCTGCACCGCACGGATGCAGGTGCGTTGGGCGTGCGCCAGTGCCATCGGCGCATCCATGCCTGCGGCCAGCGCCGCGTACAGTGGTTCCAGCAGCGGCAGTACCATCAGGTCGTAGAGCTGCCAGAGGCTCGCGATCACGTCGTGTGCCCCCGCCGCCAGCAGCGCCCGGTTCAGGCTGAGCAACTCCTCGCCCGGCATCGTTTCACCAGCGGCTCCCTCGCATGCCACTAGCACTACCAGCGCCCCGCCCAGCCGCAGATCGGCCACCTCATCCACCAACAGATCGTCGTCGGCGAGTTTCAGGTGGGCCAATAGCCCGCGCCCCGCCGTCTGCTGCCCGTGGGTGGCCATATGGATAAGCCCATACCGCTGAAGGTCGCCCGCTTCTGCCGCCGCACGAATCTCCGCACGAGTCACCGTCTCGTCCTCCATCCGATGCACCGCTCCCGGCCAGTGCCGCTGCACAAGGTCGAGGGAGGGGATAGCGCTTGGCAATGCGTTGGCCCGATCCCCGAACTGACTCACCCCGATCAGCAGCGCAGCGCTTCCTGCTGACGCACATTGCGCCAGTTCTGTCCAGAGCGAGAGGCTCGGCAGGATCTGAATGACCGTCCGTTCAACCAGCCAGTGATCATCTACTCGCAATGCAGCCCAGGGCAGACTGTGCAGCGGGCCACCAGGCACGATTAGCAGGCGATGGTGGGGGTGGAGCCGAGCGCGCACCGTTGGCGGGATGAGCCGCTCACCGAGGGCCGCAAGATCCGCCCACGGCGTGGCATGTCGGCCCGACTGGAAGGGGATGTCTTGGTAGGTGTAGGCTCGATACTGCGGCAAGTTGGCCCGATCCAGCATCCGGCGGAGGTCGCGGTCACGCGGAATGCGGGTCAGATCAAGCTGGGTGGCATCGAGATGGAGAGCCAGCAGGTCGTCGTCACAACTCACGTAGATCAGGGCCGTCCAGTCATCCCCAAAGCGTGCCGATAGCGCCACTCGCAGGGCGTCCACGTCCACCTCGGGGGTCGGCACGTCGGTGAGCGTGGGGCCATAGTGTCGCCCGTGGAGTACACACTCGATGTATTCCGCGACCGCCGCATCAAGAACCGGACCACTTACCTCATCGGCGACGAGCGTGCGCAGGCGCACCCGCCGCGCCTCGTAATCGGCCCGCAGCGCCGGGGGCAGAATAATCGGCTCACGGCGGATCTGCTGCTGGAGGGCCAGGGCGCGCTGCTGCTCCGCAAGCTGGAGAACCATGAGCGGATTACCCACATCGGCAGCGAGGCGCATGGCAGCGGCGAAAAGCTGCGCCGCATCGCGGAAGAGCGCACTGGAGGCGTGTGCATCGGAGAGAGCGTGGCGCAGCTTCGCGATACCAGCACTGGCCCGCTGATAGTGTGCCAGCGCCGCAACGGGGGCCGCCATCATCTCTGCACAGCGGCCCAGGCCGTAGATAGCTCGCCAGTGGTACAGCGGGCTATCCGTAAGATTCTGTTCTGCGTCGTGGAAGCATCCTAAGGCCGCAGGCAGATCATCACCATCCAGATGCAGCCAGCCCTGCACCAGCCGTACCCGTGCGGCCGCAGGGCGATTGGGCAACGCAGCGAATCGTTCCTCCGCGTCCTGAAGGTAGCCCAGGGCGCGTGCGGTCTCGCCACGTGCGCGGAATACCTCACCGAGACCCTGGAGGATCTCGGGCAGGTCGCGGTGGGCACCGATCTGGATCGCCTCTGGAACCAGATCGGTGAGCAGGGACTCCGCCATGTCGAGGTTCCCCAGCCGGATGTGGGCCTCCGCCTGATTCCGCCGACTGACGAGAATCATACTCCGGGCACCAAGCTGTGTATAGACCACCTCGGTCTGTCGCCAGGCTGCCAGGGCGAGATCATACAGACCACTATGATAGGTAACATTGCCAAGATTGAGTGTGCAGTCGGTCATGTGATAGATCAGTCCGATAGCGGACAAAGTAGCGCGTGCGGTAAGCAGTGTGGTTATCGCATGGTCAATCCGCCCAAGCTTCACCAGGGTTAGACCGATGATCTTGCCACAGAGGGCCATGCGCATCGGTATTGCGAGCCGCGTAAAGGTGGACTCTGCCCGCCGATAGAGGGTAAGCGCACCCTGAAAATCATCCTGATACGTCGCCACACGCGCTTGCTCATACCAGGTCTTGGCCAGATCGGCAGGCCAACGCAGCTGCCGGAAGATCGCCTCAGACTCCGCAAGCATGGCCGTCGCAACGGGAAAGTTACCCATTTGGAGGTAGGCCGTCCCAACGAAGCGCTGTAGGGCAGCGTGGTCGGCAGGCGACCCCGACTGCGCGATCACCGGTGCGATGGTCTCCGCGAGCGCCCGTGCATCGGGCGAGCGACCAAGGGTATTGAGGTGGCGGATCTGGCTGATCCGCACGCGGGCGGCCTCAACCGGCCATCCCGCCGCATCCCAGTCCGTCGCCAGATCATCCCAAGCAGGAAGCAGATCTGCCGCCCCGTGTTGAAGGAGTTCCGCGAGGAGCAGAGCGGTACGCGCCGTGAGTGCGCCCCAAACTGCGCCGCGTGTGGCCAGGGACGCCTGCGCCTGCTGGAGCAGATCAATAGGCGCAGGCAGATCGTCCCAGCGCACCAAACACCAGCCCAGGGTGAGTTGCGCCCAGGGATAATCGGCGTGATCGGGAGGAAGGGCGGCCAGCAGACGGCGGGCGAGGGTGACAGCACAGCGGGGACGGCGATCACTGAGGGCAAACAGGCGGGCACAGGGCGGGGGAAGGAGGGTATCGGCATCCATAGAGCGACTCGCATCTCAGTAAGCTACGGGTGGTGCGCGGGGCGGAGAGAAAACTGCATGCGGCATAACCAGGGAGCGAACGGAGATGGTGCGACAGGACACCTACAGTGCTTCAATAGAGACCGAAATAGCGGATCTGCCATCGTGCATCAGTGTAGCAGGGACACCAGAGATCTGGGCGATACCCTGCGGGTCGAACGACACCTGAAAGGTACTCTCACCAATTGTGATCACTGCGACACCAAAGACCGGGGGCACGACACTCACCAGCACTTTCCAGGTACCATCTGGCTCACGTTGCACACTCAGTTGAAAGCTGTACCCGTCGTCCTCTCCCTCATCCAGCACGACAGGCTCTTCCGCGCCATAGGCGATCCCAAGCAGCGCCCGGGTCTGGACGAAGCGAGCCACAACCTGCGGTGCCACGTTGAGCCGACCAATCACCCTGCGCCGCTTCGCTAACGTGGCTTTCGCTGTCGGGAGTGGCGAGAGAATGCCCGCACGCTCGGCACCCGCGAGGGTCGCCGTCTGCGCGAAGATCTCGGCGCAATCTGTGCAGCTCCACAGATGCCACCAGACGTGAGGATATGCTGCTGCCGCCGCACTGGCACTTTGATCGAGATGCATATCCACATAAGCAGCAAGGTCAGCATCGCACACTGAGCAGGAGTCGGTGGGGATATCAACGCCGGGGAGTAGCTGCTCAAGCACATAGACGCGCAAAGCCTGACACTCGGAGCATCGTGCGACATGGAGGGCTATATCAGGAGTCTGTGCTGGCTGACGGCTGCGTGTCAGCGTCATGAGGAGTGCAGCGTGTGTCCTGAAACAAAGCGTCGTATCCACCTTCTCACCTCACCCATGCTGCTTACCGTCGCCAGGGTTCTTACGGAGCGACCACTATAATACTCTATCTGTACCGGGTTATGCTCCAGCAGTCTTGTTGAGAGCTGCGTATTTCCTGCCAGTATAAAGCATTTCTGCGCAATTCAGTCTTCAGGCAACTCTCTCCAATCACGGATTGTCGCATGTCCGCGTAGGTATATGCGGGCATGGCTGATCACGGCGTAGACCCTGGCGACGCTCAGTCCCATGCGCTGGCCGATCATCTCCGCCGAAAGATCGTCGCAGGCCCAGAGGCGGAATACTAGTTTGCTGGGTGAATTTACGCATGGCCGGGTCTCAGCAATCGCTGAATCGTGTTTACCAGTCCCTTCAGGCTAACGGGCTTGGTCAGGTATTCGGTTGCACCGGCAGCGATACACCGCTCGCGGTCGCCGGGCATGGCCAGGGCGGTCAGTGCGATGATCGGCGTCGTCTTATAGTTGGGAATGTCCCGTAAGCGGCGGGTCGCCTCT
>CAIXLU010000087.1 GCA_903920315.1 uncultured Oscillochloris sp. | reverse complement strand
GTACGAAAGCCAGCTTGGCTGGTGGCTGGTGGCGCAGATCAGCATGTTCTATTTAGCCACAGCGATGTATGTGATTGATCAGACAAGTGAGGTATGAGATGCGCCGAATATACGTCATTCTGATGATGGTGATGGGCTTTGTCGCATGTGGGACGAACGGCCCCACCGCAAGTACCGGCGGAACCACAGCGGCCCCCAGCGCCGTGGCCGACGCCCAACCGGCCACGGCGACCACGGGGTTGCTGGTGCTGCCGAGCGTGCCGCCGAGCGTGCCGACGGTGACATGGACACCGCAGCCGACGGAGGTCACCAACAATGAAAAGAATGCAACCGCGTTGGCTGGAATACTGAAACAGTACGGAGGAACCCCTCAAATGCAGACATCTGTTGCCGTCATGTCCTTGTGGCCGGCCACGATGGCGGCACAGGAATTTGCGACTCCCTATCCTGGCTGCGAACGACAGGAACTAACCGCCGTTAAGAATACTCCCCCTTATGGTTTACCTAGTACAATTTTTCATACGACGCTAAATCTATCAAAAACATCCTATATTTTTAATATGAAAAGTGACAGAGTTTCTCTCTATGTGAATGAAGACGAGAGTGGTTCGTCTCGTGAGCCTGAAAGTGGCTGGACGCTAGACGCTATGGATAACTGGAGGACAAAGCTAAAACCGTATGTGGCAGGGACATATAGCCTGATCGTCATGCCAGGAGATCGTATTACCCATGATACCTACCACGTTGTCTTACTAATGTGCCCGTAAACAGATGAAACGAATACTCTCCCTTCTCCTCTGTCTCATCCTCATCATCGTGCCTCGAATGACATCCGCCGCACCGCGTATGAGTGTGCCTGCGCAAACGGCGAATGGGGAATATTGTACATCTGTTGTGTTGAATCAATTCAAGTGGACGATTTTTTTAGAGGTTAATCCGGGTGGAAGATACAGCGTAGGAGGATTCGGCAACAATATGGTGACGGTATCCACGTCATCAGGCTATTCCACAAACCAATTCCTTACCGCAGATACAACGTTTCAATGGAATCACGAACAAACCCTTCTCCAGTTCTTCGTTGCACCCTATCTGAATAATTTCGCAAATATCGCTGGGAGTCCCACCATTACGGTGTGCAACCCCAGCTTCCCCGTCCCATCTGGCTGTGTCGTCTATGCGTTATCGGAATCAAATTCACAGAATACGTACCGGTATTTTAATTTTCCACCGGGAGCGACTGCACAGGCATGGAATGGGCCAATCGAGGCATCCTATAGTAATGGGGGAGGGAATGTCGCAGATGTTTACAAGTGGATTGGCTCCTATCCAACCGGGCCAACATTGTCCGGTGATGGACGTATTTTCGGGGCTGAGCGATACAAAGACAGCAATGAATCATCCATCCTCATCTGTCTGCCACCCCCTACACCTACCCCCACCGAGTGGCCCACATCCACCCCTATGGCCGTCCCGTCTGGCTGTACGGTGCGCCCGATTGATAGCTCCCCCAGCACAACCAGTATCACGTTCGCCGCTACATCTCAGGTATACTCGTGGACAAATGGCATGGTGACGTGGGAGTCGCAGGGGCCGGGGGCGGGCGGATGGGTTGTACTGAATCAATACGGGGGCAGTCCATCCGTCATCAGTGCGGGGTTTACGGAAAACTTCCGGCCCGCGTTTATTTCGCCGGACGCGGATCTGTTGGTGTGTCCAGCGGGGGGGACACCAACCGCAACGGGGACAACCACGCAAACGGCGACCGCCACGGGGTCGGGATTATGTACGCTGAACGGGCCACAATGGCGGATGCTGTGGGATGAAGACATTCATGTGGCGTCTCCCAACATCTCACCCGCGACTGCTCTTGTTCGTGAGGTATATGTCTATGCTGCGTATGGTCAATATTATGATTCGCTTCAGATCGATATGTCTGCCTATACGTATTCGGGAGATGGCTATGCGTCTAGTGGTGTTCCGACCGGCTCTAGTTTACTCTATGGTCTAGGATTGGGGAGTGTGGGCTACCGTTTGCCGGTAGGGATGACGACAAAATCACGTTTAGGCTATTCAAGCGATCTGGTGCGTATTACTTTTTGGACTGCTTATCCTGCCTCTATCTATGATTTTCATCTGTGCTTCCAAGTCCAATTGCGCACTACCGCTACCGCTACCTCCACCCGCACCGCTACCTCCACCTCCACCCCCACCGGCACACCCCCCACCGCCACCGTGACGCGCACCCCCACGCGCACCCCTGCGCCCACAAACACGCCGACTCCCCTGGTGTCCCTTACCCCCACCACCACGTTAACGCCCACACCTTCCCGTACGCCGACGCCGACCCGCACTCCTGGCCCCACGCTCGGCTGCATCACCTCCGAGTTTACGGTTCCCGTATCGCCCGGTGTACGCACCACCACCCTATATGCGGGTGCGCAATTCCAGATCATGGATGAGCCGGTGTATGTTAATTTTGGGGGCCAGCCGCGCCAGCTCGCGCCCGGTGTCTATACGTGGCAAGGCACCACCGGCGATTATCAGTTCTATAGCCTCACGGCGACCGCCCGACTCTTTGTGTGTCTGCCACTCGGCGTGGCCAGTGTAACGCCACTAGCGACGGCCACCCCCACGCCCGTTGCCACCGTGCCGCCCCCATCGGCACTGCCCTGTGTGGCCCGCAACGAGTATCCCATCAGCGCCATCCCGGTAACGGTGCCGATGTATGCGCAGCAGCTCTACGAGGTGCTGGACCAAGAGGTGCTGATTGAGGTGGCCGGGACGTGGTATCCCAGCTTCGGTTTGGGCCTGTGGGATAGCACGGGCAGCTATCGGGTACGGGTGCGCAGTGGAAATGCCCGCCTGATAATCTGCGTGCCAGCGGGGATCGCCACGGCGACTCCGCTGATGACGGCCACGCCGACTGCTACCGGCGTCCCTTCTGCGACGAACACCGCCATCACGACGAATACCAGCACGGCCACCGCCACCCATACCGCTACCGCTACCCATACCGCCACCGCGACGCCCGCACCCATCGTTATCCACTTCGCGGCAGCGACCGCCAGTATTGGCGAGGGCGGTGGCCAGGTGGTGGTCGTCATTGTCCTTGAGGGTGCTCAGATCGATCCGGTGAGTGTCTCGTATGCCACGACCAGCTTTACCGCAATGGCCCATAGCGATTTTGAGTTCACCAACGGTACCGTGACGTTTGCGCCTGGGCAAACGAATATCGAAGTCGCCATCCCGATCCTGGATGATCTGCTAGTCGAGGGGCCGGAAAGTTTCGACGTAACCTTGTTTGACCCACGCCCCACAGCGCGGAATCACGGCAAGGGGCCGGGACGGGCGAAACTCGCGCACCAGATCGGCGACGGGGTGACGCTGGGGGTGCCCTCAACCGAGCGTATCACCATCATTGATAACGATGGGGCGGCGATAGGGCCAACGGATGGCGCGGTCTGTATCAGTGTGCCGCCCACCACAACAGCGGGACTCACCCCTTTCCCGACCATCCCCATGGCGCTGCCCACGCTGCGCACCCTGCCCGCGTTCCCAGAGGGCATGACCCCCGCCGCACTGACGGCCACCAGCGTCATTAGTCCCGTCATGACCCTCATTGCGGGCTGGATTGAACCCGTCCACGAGATCACGGCGGGCGAATCGCAGGTATCGGCATTTGGACTCGGGCAAGACGGGGCGGTGCGGGGGCAACAGGACGCCGCTCTGCTCTCCGTAGAAATGTATCGGGCGTTGGGGTGGCTCTCGTTGTTCACGATGCTCGGAGGGCCGCTGGGGGCCATCCTGCCTGTGCTGATGATCCGACTCTCTGTACGCATGGCACGGGCCATGCTCCGAATCGTGCGCTATCTGCGCATCATCCTCCCGAGGTGAGGCTATGGCACGCTACAAGGTGCAACTCTACAATGTGCCAGATAAGTATCAGTACGACCCGCTGCCGCTGCGAGCCTGGTACACCGTCCGCATGGCTAGTTGGCCCATCCGGATCGCGCTGATGTGTGTCGGCAGCGGCGTGGGCCTGTTGATCAGCCACTTTCTCATGAGGGTCATATGAGTACGGCACTTATCTGTCTCTTCCCCATCATCTACACCGTGGTGATGCTTGCCATTGGATTCTACCTGGGCCGCAATGGCATGCCGGTGCGCTGGATTGGCTTTCGGCGGCGAGCGGGGGGCAGTACACGGGTAGCGAAGGAGTGTGACTCGTGAGCCGAGGGCCGCGCCGCATCTACCACCGGGGCCGACGGCGACACATCGGCCTGTTCGATTGGATCAGAATCATCGGGATGGGAGCGGGCCTACTGGTGTTCGTGGGCTATCTACTCTGGATCTACGTGTTTAAGCCTGTACCGCATATGCTTGTGTGGCTGCCGGTGGTGATGAGGTAGTTAAGGATGGGAGCGATTGTGGGAGCAATTCATTTTGATCGCCACTGCACACCGCTGATCATCCCTTTGCAGGTTACACGTTGTAAATCTCCATCAGGACGCGAAAAAACGGCATGTTTTGTATGCCGTTGGTGATGATTGAAATCCCGTGATTTGACTTTGCAAGCAGGAGGTCCGGGGTTCGATTCCCCGTCGCTCCACCACGGTAGGACGCGGAATTCTCGCAAGAGGGTTCCGCGTTTTTGTGTCGTGCAGCCGCCACACAACAGAATTGAGGTGCCCAACCGGAGCGAGATGCCCCGTAGTCCCCCGTAGTCCCCCGTACACGATTCTTGTCCTCTCTCCGGAGAGACAGTCTCTGTCTCGGTGCTATACTGAAGACACAAAACATCACACATGCGCCCCGTATTCCGATCGTTATAGGGTGAAAGGATCATCCGTTGAGCGGCAGCCGCAAAAAGAATGTGTTTCTGACCGGAGCGACGGGCAACTGGGGACGCTCCATCTTGCGGGAATTCTCTGAGCGCGCTGACCGGTTTAATATCGTCGCACTGGTGCTGCCCAGTAAGAAGGATCGGGAGAGTATTCGGCAGTTCGCGGATATGCCGAACCTTACGGTCGTCTATGGCGACCTCACGGACTATGACGCCGTCGAGCGCTGCGTTCGTGGCGCAGACTACGTCCTCCATGTTGGTGCCGTCGTATCGCCGCTCGCCGACGATTATCCCGAACTCACGCACCGGGTCAACGTGGGGAGCGCACGAAATATCATCCGAGCCGTCAACGCTCAGCGCCACCCGGAGGCGCTGAGCGTTGTGATGATCGGTTCCGTTGCCGAGACGGGTGATCGAAACCCGCCGCACCATTGGGGCCGTGTCGGCGATCCACTCCGGGTATCTCAGTACGATGAGTATGGTCAGAGCAAAATTATCGCCGAGCGGGAACTCATCGAGTCTGGCCTGCCGCGCTGGGTGTGGCTCCGGCAGACTGGCATCTTCCATCCGGGCATCCTCAAGATCCGCGACCCGATCATGACCCACGTGCCCCTCGCGGGGGTGATGGAGTGGGTCTCCGTCGAGGACGCCGCACGGCTGATGGCGAATATCTGCGAAGATCACGTGCCGGACGAGTTCTGGGGCGGCATCTACAATATCGGCGGCGGGGATAACTGGCGCTTGACGAACTGGGAACTACAGATCCGAGTGGCCCGCGCACTCGGCATCGGGGATATTCGCACGCGCTACGACCGCCATTGGTTCGCCACACATAACTTTCATGGCCAGTGGTATACCGACTCCGACCGACTGGAAGACCTGGTGCCGTTTCGGCGAGACACCTTCGATCATGCGCTCCATCGGATAGTCGCTCTCGCTCCACGCTCCGTTCGTCTTGCCAAGATGATCCCGCCGTGGCTGGTTAAGCGCATCGTGATGAGGCCGCTGACACTCCAGCCCCGTGGGGGCATGGCGTGGATCAGGGACAACGATGAGCCGCGTATCCGCGCATTCTTTGGCTCCCGCGAGGAATGGGATCAGATCGGTGACTGGTCCACCTTCACGGAGTCACATCCTGATCGTACCCCGCGCTACCTTGAGCATGGCTATGACGAAGCGAAGTCGCCGAGCGACTGGACGCGGCACGATATGGTTGAGGCTGCGACATTTCGGGGAGGAAAGCTCCTCTCCGACTCAATCACGACGGGTGACATTACAACCCCCTTGATCTGGACATGCACGTTCGGCCATGTGTTCACCGGAAGCCCCCGCCTCATTCTCACTGCTGGCCACTGGTGCCCTGAGTGTGTCCGAGACTCCGCCGGATATGAGCGGCAAGCTGAAACAAACAGGTTCCTCGCACAGCTCGAACTCGTTCATCTGCCGTAGAGTTGTCATCGCTTGAGGCGCGGGTCAAGGGCGTCGCGTAGTCCATCTCCCAGCAAGTTGAATCCGAGCACGGTGAGCATAATTGCGAGGCCGGGGAGGAAGACGAGGTGCGGGGCGGTGAAGACTTGGTTACGTTCAGCCGAGAGCATTGACCCCCACTCGGGTGTGGGCGGCTGTGCGCCAAGGCCCAGGAACGAGAGCGCGGCCACGTCAAGGATGGCGGTGCCGATACCAAGGGTGGCCTGCACGATCAGAGGCGAGACGGCGTTGGGCATAATGTGCCCCAGAAGAATGCGGGTGGGGGGGACGCCGATGGCGCGTGCCGCCAGCACATAATCTTCCTCGCGCACCGTCAGTACGCTGGCGCGAATGACACGGGCGTACGCGGGCACGCTCACAATGGCGATGCCCAGCATCGCGTTCAGCAGGCCAGGGCCGAGGATGCTTACGATGGCGATGGCGAGCAGCAGGAAGGGGAAGGCGAGTAGGACATCAAGTAGGCGCATAATCAGGTTGTCGAGCCAGCCGCCGAGGTAGCCAGCTACCGCCCCAAGCAGCACGCCCATCACCAGCGAGATGCTGACAGTCATGAAACCAGTCAGCAGCGAGAGCCGGGCGCCGTAGATGATGCGACTGAAGAGGTCGCGGAAGTTGCCGTCCACACCCATCATGTGCTGGGGCTGATCGGCGGGGCAGCCGAAGAGGTGGATGCACGGCCCCGAGCGCTTGACGATACCCGCTTCCTTGCCAAGCAGCACCCCGATAGGGTCGTTGGGGGCAATAAACGGGGCAAAAATCGCAGTGAAGGCCAGCAGGCCGATCACGACCAAGCCGATGATCGCCGATCGCTGACGCAGGAACTGATGCCCCGCCCGCTGCCACGGCCCCTCGCTGTTTGGCACGCTCGTCGTACGGATCATTGGCTCAGCGGTGGTAGTCGTCATAGTACACTTTTTCCTAGCGTTTTATCGCACGGTACTCAGTTTGTAGGGGCAATCCCTACGGGGTGGACTACCACACCCCCATGCGCATCACGCTTATTCCGCCTCGGTCGTCAGGGCGAGCAAAAGCTGGTAGGTGTTTGGGCGCTTGTTGCGGGGATTGATGCGTGCGGTGCGCTTCAGGACGCGCTGCACCGCCTGCAAAACCTCGGTGAGTTGTGTGACGCAGGCCCGTGCGCTTGCCCGATCAGGGACGTGATCACGCACCACCTGGGCCGCCTTGACCAAACTCCGATCCGGGTAGGCCCAGCAGCCCACGATAAACACCCATTGTTGGATCAGCATGGCCAGCAATTTCCCATACACTTCGCCCATGATCCGGGCTGGTTTCTCACTGCGCCACTGGTCAACCTGCCCATGGCTTTTCCATAACTTGAAAATAAGTTCGATTTGCCACCGGACTTTGGCCACGACCAGCGCCTCGGCCAGACTGAGTAACTCTGGCGGCGCGTTGGTGATCAGGATCGTCCACGCGGCCAGGGCCACGACCACGGCGCTCGGTGTGCGCCCGTGGTCGCGGGCCTCTGTGCGGATGCGGCGGCGGCGTTGGTCGGCGACCTCCTGCGGCACCGGCTGCACCAGTAGCCGCCCGCACCCGCCGCCCCTTGCCTACCCACACCCACCCGTCCCACGCGGGTGGATG
>CAIXLU010000086.1 GCA_903920315.1 uncultured Oscillochloris sp. | reverse complement strand
GCCGATACGCATCTGGCAGGCTGGAAGCCCGCACTACGAACTGTAAACCTAAAACCTGGTACCTGAAACCTTGTCTCAGAGAGCGATCTACTCCCCCTCTCCCGTTCTGGGAGAGGGGGCTGGGGGGCGACGACAGTCACTCCGTTATCAGTGCGTGGAATGCCGCGTTAAACTCCTCCGGCTTCTCCAGGTAGGGCGTGTGCCCGCACCCATCCAGTACCAGTTCGGTAAAGCGACCACCCGCATTGGCGTAGGACTCCAGCACGCGGCGGGTCTGTCCGATCATCGGCTGCGGTGGGTAGATCTCGTCGCCCGGCCAGTTGGGGATGGCCCCTAACTTACCCAAGGTGCCGATCTCGAAGAGGCTCATGTCGCTGACAATCTGGTCGTTGGCCCCGCGTACCCAGAGTATCGGCGGCTTGGGGCTAGCCCCGATGATCCGCGCAACCGTGTCGCCCAGGTACTTGGGCGAGAGGGCGTTGTTCGGCCCAAGTAGGCCCGGCCCAACACCCGGCCAGTTCGCGCTGACAACCTTATCGCCGGGGTGATTGTCGGGTCGCACTTTAATGCTGAGCAGTCCTGAGAGCAACTCCTCCTCGCGGGCGGATCGGAAGGGCGGCTTCCAGTAGTAGGCATTCATGATTACCCGTGGCGCTGACTGCGGGTTCTCCTCACCCCGATCACCCTCGCCCTCGCGCTGAGCAAACTCGGCGCTCACCAGGCCCGCACCCGATCCGGCGAAGTCCGGCCAGCTTGGTGTGCCGTCCACATCCTTGGTGCCGCCGAAACCGTAGGGCGATCCAGGTGCCGCCAGGGTCACGCTGAGCAGGCGGGCGGGGGCGGCTGCCAGCACAGCCCAGACCACCGATCCTCCCAGGGAGTGACCGGCAATGTGGAAGCGATTCACGCCGAGGGAA
The DNA here is from genome assembly GCA_903920315.1 of uncultured Oscillochloris sp. Classification (GTDB taxonomy): domain Bacteria; phylum Chloroflexota; class Chloroflexia; order Chloroflexales; family Chloroflexaceae; genus Oscillochloris. The sequence continues at coordinate 14,159 of CAIXLU010000086.1, read as the reverse complement.
TCCATCAAGCCAAGCAGATCATCAACCCAGTCACCGCAGCCGCGAGTGGCGTCAATTGGGATAAACTCCGTGTCGCCGTAGCCGCGTAGGTCGGGGGCGATACCACGGAAGCCAGCGGGCAGCGCCAGCATCGTCTCTTCCCAATAGGTAGAACTGGAATTATTGCCGTGAACGAAGAGTACGGGTATGCCGCCGGCGGGGCCACGAGACAGGACGTGGATCTGGAGTCGGGGGGTATTCACCATCTGCGAACTGATACCTGGGAGGGTAGGGATGCTGCTCACCGTTGAGTCCTTTCGTTTATAGGGGCGAAGCAGTGGCTTTTGTTCACAGGGGCGAAGCAGTGGCCCTGGTGATCTTCACTCACCCACGATCTGTCCGGGGCCACTGCTTCGCCCCTACTTCTTCACATGCACGCGCACCAGGGTCTGTTTATCCACCTTTCCGGCAGCGGTCTTAGGCAGGGCGTCGGCGATGATCACCTGCTTGGGCAGCTTGTAGCGAGCCAGACGTTCCCCGGCGAAGGCGAGGATGTCGGCGGAGTCGATCTGCTGGCCGGGGCGGGGTACGGTCACAGCCCAGCCCACTTCGCCCCAGCGCGGGTCGGGCGCGGTGATCAGGGCCACCTCAGCTACGGCGGGGTGACTGGCCAGCACGCTCTCAACTTCGGCGGGATAAATATTCTCGCCGCCGGAGATGATCACGTCCTTCAGCCGCCCGACGATGGTGTAGTAGCCCTCGGAGTCGCGTATGGCCAGATCGCCGGTGTGCAGCCAGCCGTCAATGATCGCCCGCGCCGTCTCCTCGGGGCGACCCCAGTAGCCCCGGCAGACGTGTGGCCCACGGATGAGCAGTTGACCAATCTCGCCGGGGCCAAGTTCACGCCCAACAGGATCAATCAGTTTCAGGTCCACGTAGAAGAGCGGGAATCCCACCGCGCCCGGCTTGCGCTGCACATCGGCGGCGGGTAGACAGAACGTATTCGGCCCGGCCTCGGTTAGCCCGTAGCCGGTCTTAAAGTCAATCCCGCGCCGCCAGAATGCCTGGAAGATCGGCATCGGGCAGGGAGCACCGCCGCTGATCACGAGCTTCAATCGCGAGAAGTCGGCATGCTCCCAGCGCGGGTGATGCTGTATGGCGATGTAGGTTGTTGGCACGCCAAAGTAGAGCGTCACCCCAGCCCGCTCGATCAGGTCGAAGACCTGCTCCACGTCAAAGCCCTTGCAGACAATCGAGCAGCCACCGATCAGCACGAGCGGTGCCGTAAAAACGTTGATGCCGCCGGTATGAAAGAGCGGCGCGTTCAGCACCGCTACGTCATCGGGAGTCAGACCCCAGCCAGTCACCGTATTTATCGCGTTAGCCCCAATATTTCCGTGGGTCAGCACGGCCCCCTTTGGCGTGCCGGTGGTGCCACCTGTATAGCAGATCACCCAGGGGTCGTCCCACTTCAGCTCCACGGGCGCAATCTCAGCCGGGAACTGATCGCGCTGGGAGAGCAGCCGGAGGGATGAGGGATGAGGGATGAGGGATGAGGGATGAGGGAGGAAGGATGAGGGATGAGGGAAGGAGGTGGCAGATTCGGCTCCCGCCTTCTCGGCTCCCTCATCTTTCATCCCTCCTTCCTCATCCTTCCTCCCTCCCTCCTGCTCCCCCATCGCTACCCAATGCCGCAGCGAGGATGGCTGTGCGCTAAGCTGTTCGACGACTTCGGCGTACTCCGCGCCATAGATCAGCACCGTGGGCGTCGCGTCATCGAGCAGGGCGGCCAGTTCAGCGACGGTGAAGCGGTAGTTCAGCGGCTGCATGATCGCCCCGAGTTTCGCGCAGGCAAACCAGATATCCAGATAGGCCACACAGTTCAGGGAGAGAACAGCCACGCGGTCGCCCTGCTGCACGCCCAGGCTGCGCAGCAAATTCGCCGTGCGACCGGCAGCCTCGTCCCAGGCACGGTAGGTGATCGGGGCCATATTGGCCTCGGCGTCGAACAGGGCAATCTTTTCTGGCGTCAGCAGCGCCCGTCGGTGGAGCCAGTCTCCGAGAAACATCTGCATAGGCGTACCTCAATGTATTCTAAGGAGAAGGATTCTCCACAATTAGGACCATCACCGCCGCCGAAACATCCGCCGCAGCCCGCCGAAACGCAGGCGCGGCCGTTGTCGCAAGAAGGACGCGATCCGCCGCGTCTGAGTCGGCCCGCCATCACGCACCAGACTCATCTGCTCAATCACCAGATGCGCAATCTCCGCCGATCCGTCACGCGGTATCGAGTGCGCGAGCCGCTCCAGCGTCGCCGCGTAGCGCTGTCGATCCTCCAGATCACTCACTGCGCCCACAATCCGCTCAGTGGTTGGGCAGAACATCCCCAGTTCATAGTTCAGCACAAAATCAATGTTGCCCTGCTCCTGCATGCCCACCGCCTCGGTGAGAATCACCGGCTTGCGCATCACCAGCGCCTCCATCAGCGTGCCGGGGCCAGCCTTCGTCACCACAATATCGCTGGCGGCCATCAGCGTCTCCATGTTCTGCACAAAGCCAAAGATATGGCTATTGGTAGGACGCCCCTCATCAACCAGTTCGTCGCGCAGCGTGCGGTTTTTTCCCGTCACCACGAGCAACTGCCGATCAGGGTAGGCCCGCTCCATCGCTCGCACTAGCTCGCCCAAACGGCCCGATCCCACCCCGCCAGCGGTGAGCAGGATCGTAAAGCGATCCGCGTCTAGCCCTAGGTCGGCCCGCGCCGTGGCCATATTCCCCGCGTAATCGGCGAACTTCGGGTGTACCGGAAAGCCGGTGCGCTGCATCTTCGAGGGGCGCATGCCGCGCTTCTGCATCAGCCGATACGCCTCATCGGTAGGCACCAGGGCCAGATCCACCCCTGGGTATGTCCACGATGCGTGCAGACTCACCAGATCTGTTACCACCGTCATCACCCGGCAGGGCAACCGGTAGATCCGCCGCGCCGCGCAGACAAAGCGGTGAACCAGCGGGTGCGTCACCACCACGACCTTCGGGCGTGTTTCCAGCAGCAGGCGAGTGATATTACGCCGCGCCGTGATAAACACCAACCGCGAAAGCAGATCAACCCGGCGCTTCCCATTGGTGAGCTGAAAAGTCATATCGTACAGGCGCAGCCAGCGGGTAGAGAGCTGATCGTACATACCGGGAGCGCTGCGCACAAGAGGAACATCGGTGAGCTGGAGAATGTCGTCAATCCGCCAGGTCAAGCGTGCATCGCTGGCATGATCGAGAGCGGCGGCGATGGCGACGGCGGCGCTCCGGTGGCCACCTCCGGTGTCTGAGATCGCAAAGAGTACATCAACAGAGGGAAATGGCATGGACAGCTCCATAGTGGGGAAACTACAATTGCATAGTATCACAGAGTGTCAGGAGGCGCACACGCATTGCTTAGAGTAATTGATACCGGACAGCCCTCACCCCCCAGCCCCCTCTCCCAGAACGGGAGAGGGGGAGCCGAACGCGCTCTGGTGCGGAATCTCCCCTCTCCCCTGGTGGGAGAGGGGTAGGGGGTGAGGGGTGATACGAATGCCTTTGCGAGTATGATTACGTTTTCACGTACCCACTATGAGAGGAGTATACCAATGGCCATCACATCCGATGTCATCGCTGCGATTGTCGATCTGTACCTAGAGTCCGAGCGTCGGGCGATGCCCGTAGAGCCGATCCGTCATCGCTACCCAGAGATTAGCGAGGATGACGCCTACGCCATTCAGGCCGAGCTACTGCGACATAAGTTGTCTGGCGGTGCTGCCGTGGCAGGTTATAAGGTTGGAGCCACAAACGCTCAAGCTCAGGCGAATTTTGGTCTGAGCCAGGCGGTGTACGGTGCCCTGCTGCGCCACGGCCAGGTACTCGACGGCGGATCAATTGAGATCCGAAATTTGATTCACCCACGACTAGAGTGCGAAGTGGCCTTCCGCATGGCCACCGATCTATCCGGCCCTGGGGTAACGCCCGAGTCGGCCTTAGCCGCCGTTGCCGGAGCCACGGCGGCCTTCGAGATTGTCGACTCGCGCACGGTGAACTGGAGCGGGAAGATGCCCGAGATGATCGCCGATAGCGCTTTTGTGGCGCGTTACGTGGTGAGCGAACATCTGGTACCGCTGGATGGGCTGGATCTGGTTGGGTTAGAGGTGACGCAGTTGAAGAACGGTGAGCAGATAGCCCAGGCCACTGGCGCACACGTCCTCGGCAGCCCCGCAAACTCGCTGGCCTGGCTGGCCAATCGCATGGCCGATCACGGTCGTACCCTGCGCTCTGGCGAGATCATACTGGCCGGGTCGCTCACACCCTTGGTGGCCGCCGCCGCCGGCGATAGCTTTGAGGCCAGATTCGATCATCTGGGCAGTGTGCGCGTGCGCTTTGTCTAGCGCACAAAAAAAGGGCAGCGAGAGTACATGCTCTCGCTGCCCTTTTTTTGTGTTTACGCAGGCTGTAGCCTACTTCTTGACGCTACCGGCTGAGTTATTGGCGGCGCTGACCACCAGACGACCAAGCTCGTTCTGAGCCTCGATAGCCTTCTGGGCAGCATCCTGCCAACTGGTAACGATCTTCTGAGCCTGTGCCGGATCCCAGGTCTGGCTGAGCGCCGCCGGGTCAACCTTCTTTAGCACGTCGAACCAATTCTCCGAGAAGCGCACCTGCGTATCTGTCCAGGAGCGGGTCATCTCAAGGATCTGGCGGGTCAACTCGACCGGGGTTGTGGGGACGCCGGGTAGGCTGGGCATATTCGGCAGGCTGGGCAGACCCGGTACACTGGGCAGGCTTACCGACGTAGCGGCCACGCCCTCGGCCCAGAGCTGAGTGAGCTGAAGCTGAGACTCAAGAGCCTGCTTGACCGTGCCACGCCAGGTTTCGACAACCTTCTGCCAGTTCTCGGCGCTTTGCGGAGCGGTGGCGAGTTGTGCCGAGTTGAGCCATGCATCCCACACCTTCTGCTGCGTGCCAGTCCAGGTCTTGATCATATCGTTCGCCTGCTTAGACCAATCCATAGGGGCCTCCTCTATATGTAACCCTTGGGTTATCGCTCCCTGATGCGCCGCGCTCACGGCGTCTAATCTGAGCGTACCCGCACAGGTTACAGCAGAGTTACGTCTTACCGGATTTCGCGGGTGTGACAATCGCTCGATACCCCCGCATGTCACGATGTAAATACAAAATAGACAGTACTGCAGAAGCACCGCTGTCATTCCAGTCGCCCGGCCCGTAAACGGGCGGGCTATGATCGGCGAAGCCCGCTGAAGCGGGCTTCGTTGGTAAAATGTCCTATTGTATATTATCATTCACTTATGCAACGAGCTATCCGCCTGAAATTAACCCCATCGCCGGCACAGGCGGTATCCCTGGAGGAAACGAGTCGCCTGTTTACCGAGGCGTTCAATCTGTTTGTGTGCCTTGGATGGAACGCCAAGGTCGGCAATGCGACCAAGCTGCATTATCTGGCCTACTACCCGGTTCGCGAGAGTCTGCCCACCCTCAATAGCAACCTGATCAATACCGCGCAAGGGGACGAGAAGCGCCACGCGGCATTTACGGAAGGTGCGCGGGAAGCAGGCCCGCTTTCGCCGTGATTGCGATCACGTCCTCTCCAAACAGACAGATCGTCCAGTCGGCACAGCCGGGGGCGACAATAGTGCTGGAGAACCTGACCGACATTCGGAAGCAGTCGAAGATCCGCAAGAAAACCAAGACCAGCCGCCGCGTGCATAGCTGGTCGTTCGCACAGATTAAAGCATTCGTGGAGTACAAAGCCGAGGAACGGGGGTGTACGGTGGCTGGGGTTGACCCCCGGTATACCTCGCAGACCTGTAGCTGCTGTGGGCATGTGGCCCACAACAACCGCCGTTCCCGTGGCCGGTTTGTGTGTCGGGTGCGTGGCTTCGAGTTGCATGCTGACCTCAATGCGGCGCGTAATATTGCGGCCAAGTACCATGCCAGTGGGGGTAGATCTCCTGCGGGCGGGCTGCCTGTCAACCAGCCAATCGTGTCCGATCAGTCGCCTCGGCGTTCTGATTGAGGCACAAGCCGTGGAGTTTTAGCCCCTGCGGTATGTTGACTTGCGCCTCTGCACGATGCACTGAAATAAGCATCCGTATCACAAGGCGGTTTTTTATGAAGATCCTTGTTACCGGAGGTGCTGGCTATATCGGCAGTGCCACCGCCTCGGAGTTGCTCATCGCCGGACACCAAGTGGTTGTCTTTGATAATCTTTATCAGGGCCACCGGCAGGCTGTGCCCGCTGGGGCCGTCTTTGTCCGGGGCGATCTCGCTCGTCGCGAAGATATTATCCATCTCTTTGCCGATCACCCTGGCATTGACGGGATTATGCACTTCGCCTCCTACACCCTGGTTGGCGAGAGCATGCAGAAACCTCTGCTCTACCTGCGCGATAATCTGGTGAACGCGGCGAATCTGCTGGAGGTCGCCGTTGGTGCCGGTGTACGCCGCTTTATTCTTTCGTCTACGGCGAATCTCTTCGACGATCCGGCGAAGATGCCGATTGACGAGTACGAGCGGATTGTCCCTGGCTCGCCCTACGGCGAGTCGAAGTTCTTCATTGAGCGGATGCTGCACTGGTTTGGGCGGATCTATGGCATGAGATACGCATGCCTGCGCTACTTTAATGCCAGCGGTGATGCGCCCGACTGCGGCGAAGATCACGACCCCGAGACGCACCTGATTCCGCTGATCCTCCAGGTGGCTCTCGGTCAGCGCGAGCAGATTACGCTATTTGGCGATGATTATCCCACTCCCGACGGCACATGCGTGCGCGACTATGTTCATGTCCGCGATCTGGCCCGTGCTCACATTCTGGCGATGGAGTCCCTGGATCGGCTCGGCTCACGCACATATAACCTGGGCAACGGCAGCGGATTCAGCGTGTACGAGGTGCTAGAGACGGCCCGTAAAGTGACGGGCCACCCCATCCCGCATGTGGTTGGCCCACGCCGCGCTGGCGACCCGGCCATTCTGGTGGCGTCGTCCGAGTCGATTCGCCGCGAGTTGGGCTGGAACCCGCACTACCCCGACATCGAGTCGATCATCCAGAGTGCCTGGGATTGGCACCGCAACCACCCCAACGGCTATGGTGCGTAGGAGGGAGGGGTCCAGGGGTCAGGGGTCAGGGGTCAGGGGTCAGGGGTCAGGGGTCAGGGGTCAGGGGTCAGGGGTCAGGGGTCAGGGGTCAGAAGCCGCTACTACAAACCTGAAACCTGAAACCTGAAACCTGAAACCTGAAACCTGAAACCTGAAACCTGAACTAAGGCGACAGCCCTGAACCCACAATCAGCGCCGGGCTGGGTGCCGCCACCACCGACGGCATGCCAGCCTCATCGAGGATCAGCCGTGCCCCAGGGGCGCGGAACGTGCCAATGGTGGCGACACGGGCCGTGACGCTTAGGGTGTAGACGCCGGGTGAGATCGTGGCCGCCTCAACCCGCAGGCTCCGCGCCGAGGGGCGGATTGGCTCGGCGTGAATGAAGGGTGCTGGCAACTCCAGCGCAATCGGCTGGAGCGTACTGGGTAGCGCGATCTCCACGCTGCCGTGCAGGTGCGGTCGAGCGTTGATCACCATCACCCGTAGAGCGATAATCTGGCCGACGTGCAGGGTGTCCGGGTTGATCCGTGCGCCACTCAGCGGATCGAGGTACTCCTGACTGATCGTCGCACCGCCCGCAGATGGCGTTGTCGCCGATGCGTCGGGCATCACCGGCAGGTCACGGATTATCTGCTCGCTTAGGTTTGCCCCCGTCACCGCATAGCGTAGCGAGACCACGCTCACGCCCGTGCGCGGGCTGATCCTCCACGCTACCTGCTGGGCAGCGCCGGGAGCAAGGAGTATCTGCTGGTCGCCAGGGGTGGCGGATTCGATGTCGCCGCCGGTCGCGTGGAGTTGCACCTGGAGCGATTGGGTGACAAGGCTAGTATTGCGCACCCGCAGGCTGACCTCGGCATGGTCGCCGGGGCGCAGGCTCGGCGGGGCTGTTGGCGTCAGCTCAAGGGGCAGGCTGGTAGTGATAATGGTTGTTCCGACCGCAAACTGGTCGCCGCCTGCTACAGCATACGCGCTGACCCGCCAGCGACCGCTGGAGTCTGGCAGGGGTACACGCACAACCGTTTGGTTTGCGTCACCGGCGACCAGCACAACGTAGCCTTCGCCGCCGATCAGTGCGGCGGTCGTTGCCGATGGAATAGACTCCGTCGTCGCATCTGGCACGAGCATTGCCGTCTCTGAGGGCGGTATGGGCGGTGGCGTGAACTGCGCCAGAGCCAGAGTGTTGTCGGGCGATTCGGCGGGGGCAATGGCGATAAGTGTCGCAGATGGCGTACCGGCGAGGCTGCTGGTAATCGTCAGGATCGCCGTACCCGACGGCGCGTACTGCGAACTGTCTGCGACGATAGCGACGGTGGGAGCGGGATGATCATTGCTGACGAGGATGGCTGCGTTGCCCGATAGTCGCTCGGCACCGGAGGAGACTACTGCCCCAATGCTGATCGCCGGGGCCATGTCGGGGGTAATCGTGAGGGTGATCGTCTGGCCAGCCCCTAGATCACGCACGTCCACACTGCGCAGGCTGCCCCGCTCGGTGGTGAGTAGCAGGTTTGACTCCAAAAAGGGCGCGGTCACCAGCAAACGAGCCACATCGCCGGGCCGGTAGCTATCCCGGTCGGGCACCACATCCACCTGCCTCGGCCCATTCTGCCAGCCGGTGTAATGTCCGCCCGTCACCCATAGCCCCATGCTGCTGGAGCTAGTGCCCAAGCTGGCAACAATCTCGTAGGCTCCTGGGTTCAGTTGAACAAGTTGCACATCAGCGCGGCCCTGAGCATTGCTGGTGGCGCTGCGCGTGATCAGGGGCCGACCATTGGTAGTGCCGCGCCGGTAAACGGCCACGCCGATCTGTCGATTCGCTGCAGCGCCGCCGTCTGCCGCCAGGGCGAGCAGATCAACCGTTGCCCGCTCATTGCTCAACACAACCCGGCTCGGCAGGCGCAGCCCGACCCGGTCGTTGGTTGGTTGGATCACACCCGCAATCTGGCCGCTTGCGGGTCGCTCGTTCGGGACGCGCAGTTCTGCCCGCAGCCGATAGCGCATCTGGGCCTGCGCTGCCTCGCGGACGGATAACGGCACGGCAAGCTGACCATCACCGTCGGTGATGCCCGATCCGCTGATCTGCCTAGGCGCGGGCAGATCAGTGGCGACATGGAACCCTTCGCGGTTGGCGGGCATGGCTAACGGTTCGAGGGCGAGGGTCCAGCTAATGGTAGATCCCACCAGCGGCAGTTCGTCCTGACTAGCCTTGATGATCACCTGTCCGCCGCTGGCAGAAGAGAGGTGTAGGTGAATCGGCGTGGCATCGGCAGAGATATGTAGGCCCAGATCGGCGGTACTGTCGCCTGCATGAACAAGTAGCCGGTAGTCGCCAGGGGGCTGGAGCGACGCAAGCGGGAGCGTGCCACTTACCATTCCGGTGGTAGTTACCTCACAGGCGGCGCTTGGGCCAAGTGTGCCTGTCTCATCCGACTTGAGATTCATGCGGCATGGCGTACTGGCGGCGGGCAAGGCCATCGCGCCATCGGTCAGGATGCGTGCGAATCCGCCAATCTGCACACGATCACCGGGCCGGTAGTCCAGCCGGTCAAGGAAAATCAGGCTGCGGGAGCGCGGCCCCACCTTGCCGGATGCGGCGACACGCCAGTCATTTCGTACCAGCGTTGGCGCAGCACCTTCGGCGATAACCAGGTAGGCCGCGCTTCCGGCTGGACGCAAGATCGGCTGCTGCCACACTCCGTCAGCTCCCGTTACTCCGTGGGTGATCAGCGTATCACCATCGTAGATCGTCAGCGGTACCCCAGCCACCGGCGTGCCGCTGGCTTTGTCGGTGGCCCAGACAAGAACCTGACTCTCGTTCTGGCGCAGCGTGAGCGCCACCGATGACACCGCCAGGATTACGTCGGCCCGTGGCCCCTCCGGCGAGATCGCCCGCAGGTAGTAGATACCTGGCACCAGCGGCGCACCGTCGGCGAGAGTCACCGAGATCGGGTCGTGCGCCAGAGTATCGGCAGGATCGGTCAGAGGTAACTGCCAGTTACGGGCCAGAGCCTGACCATAACGTTCCGGGCTGAAGTCGCGCCATTCGGCAGGCGTGAGGCCCGTCGCCCGCACCACGGTCGGTGTGTCAATCCGATAGAGGCTTATGACAAGTCGCGAGAGATTAATCCGCTCCATGACGATCTGGGCTGTCCGGCTGGTTGGCAGACTGATCACGTGCGTGATCGCATCAGGAACTCGCAGCGACGGCTCGGCGGGGGCGGTTCTCAGGTGTACGGTCGCCGTTACGCCCAGGGGTTCACCACTGCGATCAGGCGTATCAGCGTCAACCGTCAGTGTGTAGGTTATCGAGGGCCGCAGGATGGGCCGCAGACGCACCTCGGTCTCGTTCACCTGCATGGGCACGTTGACCACCGGCGGATCGATCCGCAGACCGGCACGCAGCGATACCTCGTCCATCGGCGTATTAAAGATCAGGCGCACTTCTTGACCAACCGGCAGAGCCTGCCCCTGGCCGGGAAAAAAGGCGATGAGGCCGGGTTGTGGTTCGACACTAAAGCGCCAGGCAAGGTCAGGCGGTGCAGCGAGGGACGGGTTAGTCGCCAGACTCACGTGGTAACTGCGTCCGTACTCCCAGCCAACCTGCGGTGTAAAAGTGATCACCTGGGTTGTGCTGATGATCGCCGACGTGACCTGGCCCTGCACCGGCGGATCAATCATAAAGTGCAGCAGCGACTCATCCAGAGGCGCGGAGAGCGTCAGGACCAAGGGCTGATGTGGGCTGACCCAGCGGGCACCACGAGCGGGGACGAGGCTCATCGGCGTGGGCCAGGCCGTACTCCAACTCCACCTGTAGGACTGGCCAAGATCAACGCCGCGCAAATCGGTTAGGTCAGGCGCAATCGTTGCGGTGTAGTGCGTAGCCGCCCGTAGCGGCGCGTCCGCACGGATCAGCAGTGTCGTCTGATTCAGCCAGCGCACCTGTGCGCTCATCGGCGGATCAATGCGCAGTTGAGGCAGTTCAACCGGCTGATCGAGCGTGTCAGCGGGAACCATCGCCTGGCTAAAGACAACCACAATAGCGCCATCAAGCGAGGTATCGGCGGAGTTAGGCAGGGCAGCGACCACAGCGGGCAGGGACGCTGTTCGGAATCGGATCTGGCGGGGTGCGGCCAAGGGCAGAAACCACCGACCGAGGGCCGTCGTACTCACGGTGATCGTGTAGTCTGTGGCGGGGATGAGAGTTGTCTCGGGGATGAAGGTAAGCTGGTGAACATCATCCGACCAGCGGAATCCGCCCGACGTTGGTGGCACAATCCGCAGTGCGTCCAGCGTGGAGTCCCGGTTCATCGGTATGCTGAAGCGCAGACGAACCTCGCTGCGCGGCAGCACATCAACCGCCCCATCAACCGGGGAACTGACACTCACCGTGGGGGACTCGGCCCAGGGGGCGGCGGGCAGCAGACAACGCGCAACAAGGCCAAGGGCCAGCAGCAGTGCTGCGAGGATAAGTAGATTCGTCCAGATGCGGGCCAGTGTGCGCAGAACCGACATTCTGCTCTCCAACCCTTATACGTGCATAGCGCCGGTTAGTATAGTACTCCTTTTCCTAGCGTTTTATCGCAAGGTACTCAGTTCGCAGGGGCAATCCCTACAGGGTGGACTACCACACCCCCGATCCCATTGCCGAAGCGTTTGGGATTGCATGTTCCCCATCGTGCGTTCGTCTGAGGTGATTCTCTCGCCTGTACCGTTCCTGCTTGGCGTTCTATAGCGTCCTGCGCACCCGCCCGGCTTCACACCATACCATACAGGGTCAACGAGTCTTGACGACTAAGCACAACCGATAGAACTGCGACGGTCATCATTTTACCTGCCACCCGATTGCGCAGCAGAACCGCCCATGATGTGTCGGTGCCACACCACGATGTTTCGTCGTGATACGTTCATTATAGTACATACATGCACATTGCGCAACCCAAAAGAACGCAGGATAACGCAATGGTTCTTATGAACGCAAACAATACCATCATTCGCGGCCAATCCGGTGATATGGTACGATGTGCGTGATAGACGGCAAATACTGGTCAGGGCGCACTCGGTGCGCCCTAACGATGTGAGGAGACTACGGTGACCGATCCGCAGCACGATGATGCGCCCGAGATGCGCAACGACGATGACAATGTCTTTGATACTTCCGCCCCAGGCACTCGTCCACGCCTCGCCATTCTGATCGCTGGTGCCTTGCTCCTGCTGGTGATTGGCGCTGGTCTCGCAATGTTCTTGACTGGACGCCCCACCTCGGTTGCCACACCCGCCCCCACAGATACTCCGATGACCGCAGGCACCGCTGCCCCCGCAGGCACCGCTGCCCCCGCAGGCACTGCTGCCCCCGCAGGCACCGCCGCTTCCATCGCCAATCTGCCAACCCAGTCGGTGCCCACCGCCCTCCCTCTGCCCCAGGCTATCGGCGATGTCACCAGCACCGAGGCGGTAGCCCAGGTGGGCGATACCACGATCACCCGTGGCGACTTCGTGCGCGCCTACCAGCCCGGCACCCCGCCCAGCGAGGTAATCAACCAACTCATCCAGGTTGAATTGGTCGTGCAGGAGGCTAAGGCCGAAAATGTGATTATTGATCAGAAAAAGATTGATGACCAGATCACGCAGATCAAGCAGCAGAACGGCGCGGCGGATGATGCCGCTTTCATGACCTTCCTCAAGGAAAACAAGATCGCGTCTATGGAGCAACTACGCGGTCTACTGGAGCGCGATCAGATCGTTGAGCAAATGCTGCTCGCCCATACGACGATGGAGCAGGTTCACGCTCGTCACATCCTGCTGGCCGCCACCGCCGACAAAATTGATGCGCGAAAGGCCGAGGCTGACGATTTGCTCAAACAGATCCAGGGCGGCGCGGACTTCGCTCAGCTCGCTACTCAGAAATCGGAGGATCCCGGCTCGAAGGAGAAGGGTGGCGACCTCGGCTGGGCACCACGCGGCATGTTTGTCACCGAGTTTGACGCCGCAGTCTTCAGTATGAAGAAGGACGAGGTACGCCTGGTGAAGACGCAGTTCGGCTGGCACATTATCCAGGTTCTTGAACTGCCCGCTGTTCGCAGTATCGAAAGCCGCAGTGTGCTGAACACAGAATCCGGCCAGAAGGCGTTTACCGAAACCTTCATGCCTTGGGTCGAGAAACTCAAGAGCACCGCCGAAGCCGTGCAGAAGATCAAGATCCTCATCACAGACGATACGAAGCTGGTGTCTCAGCCCGGTGCCTAGGACGAAGACTTTCTCGATTTATGGCCACAGAAAGACACAGAAGAGACAGGGTTCGCAGATACTTTACAGTTCCCTCCCTAACCCCCGCAAGCAGGGGGGAACGGCGCGTTGTTCCCCCCGCTTGCGGGGGCTAGGGGGGTAGGGCAGGTCACGAGTCTTTGCGCCTCTGCGTCTTTGCGTCAAACCATTGGTGCAAAGAGGAAAGCCAATTAATGAGCGACCCAACAGTGCGCGAGGTAGCCACCCTCGGCGGTGGCTGCTTCTGGTGCGTGGAGGCTATCTTCGATCAGCTTGTCGGGGTGACGGACGTGGTCTCTGGCTACGGGGGCGGTCATGTGTCGAACCCGACCTATAAGGCGGTGTGCGGCGGTACCACCGGCCACGCCGAGGTTGTGCAGGTGACGTTTGACCCGGCCCAGATCAGCTTTCGCGAGGTACTGGAGGTCTTCTTCAGCGCACACGATCCCACGACCCTAAACCGGCAGGGGGCGGACGTGGGCTCGCAGTACCGCTCCGCAATCTTCTACCACAGCGATGCCCAGCGGGCGACGGCGGCGGCGCTGATTGCCGAGCTGAAGGCATCACATACGTGGCCCAACCCTATCGTCACCGAGGTGAGTCCCGCCGGTCAATTCTACGCCGCCGAAGACTATCACCAGGAGTATTTTGCGCAGAATGGGCGGCAGCCCTACTGCCAATTTGTGGTAGCCCCGAAGGTGGCGAAGTTCCGCACGCGGTACGCCGAGCGGCTGAAAAAGTAAAAAACCCGGTGGGGGCGCGCGCGGCGCGGCCCCCCCCCGGG
>CAIXLU010000085.1 GCA_903920315.1 uncultured Oscillochloris sp. | reverse complement strand
GTTATTGCCACTCGCATTCGTAATGAACAGCTCCTGCGCGCCCATCCGGTCACTTACGAAGATGATCTTGGTGCCGTCTGGCGAGTAACTGGGGTTCGCATCGCTGCCGGTGCCGTTCGGCAAGTTGCCTGGGTAGGGGCCATTGGGCGGCACCTGTGTACCATCTCCGTAGCTCAGCCGCCGGACATACGCGCCAGAACTGGTTTCGCCGCTCGCAACCGCCACCGAGTCAAGCTCGTAGATCTGGCGGAACTTCGCATTGCTGCGCCGCGAGTCAACCAGGAGCGTGAGTTGGTTGGGGTCCCAGCTGCGTCGCCACGAGAAGGCAACCGTCTCCTGCGGGTTACTCGTGATCCGGCGACCGCCCCCGTTGGCGTTGGCGACGTACGTTTCCCAGTACTTGCCGCCGGTATCAATGTCTGAAGCGTAAACCAGAGGTAGGTTTGGCTCGGACGAGGCCCAGGGCGTCCCGAGTTGTGGGTAGCGCCACTGGAAGTAGTGCTGGCCGACGTTGCCCATCTCCACCTTGTAGCCCGCCGGGTTGGTGGGTACATAGGTCAGCACGCGCCGCTCAAAGAGCTGCACCAGCACATCCTTTGTCTCATTACCAATCTGCGCCTGCGTCCAGTAAGGGTCGGTGATCGGCAGACCCATTGCGAAGAGCCAGTCCACCACGGGGCCATTCTGCACCTTGCCGGTGTCAATCTTACCCTGCAGGTTCATAAAGTCCCAGAAAACCTGCGGGATGTTGTGGCCGGTGACGCTGTTGTACTGGACAATAATAGTCTCGGGCAGGGCTAGGTCACTGCGCTGACCCAGGTTGCCGCTGCGATCAAGGGTCGTGTTCACCGTCAGGCCGAGGAGTTGCGCGTTGCGGTAGCCGTTATCTATCGTGGCCACGCCCGCAAAGGCATTGTAGCCCGGTGAGCTTACGTTGGCGCTGCGCGGATTGCCCGCCACCGGCACATCAGCCGCTGCACGTGCGTCGGAATCGTAAGGGTCGTTGCCGAGTTGCACGCGCCCGCTCACCAGTTCCTTCACCAACAGCCCATTGGTGACGCCCTGGCTGGCACCGGAGCGATCAGCCGGGTTGTTGATCTCCATACGCGCCTTGTCGAAGTACTGCACGGTGCGCAGGCCGTTATCGCCCTGGCGGTAGAACTCGGCGTAGTCGAACCAGGGGTTTGGTCCCCAGTACCAACTGCGCCCGCCGCGCACGGCCCCGCTGTCGGTGCGCGTCCACACGTTGCTAAACCGCGCATCCGCAAACTGACCGCGTGCGCCGTCGAAGGGTGCCGCGCCAACGGGGATCGCCGCCAGGGCGGTGGCACCGAGGGTGAGAGCGGTAAGCAATGCGCCTCCGCTCCGTCGAAGTGTTCCTAACACCATATGATCCTCCTTAAGAATCATGGGGCGTACAGCCCTCCATTGGACTGCGGCCCTCATGGGTTAAACGATACTGCATAGCTCGCAAGTTCCTAGTGGTTCTCGCTGTATATAACAGATGTCGTGTCACCACTATAGCGCATGAAGACACAAAATGGAATGATCGCCGAATCGCATCTGGCTTGTGGGAATATGAAGGAGGTATGAGGCGAATATCAGACTACGAGGGAGGGGCGTAACGTTATTTCCCCAGAATCTTTTTCACCAACACCCGCTCCTCATCCCCCACCCCGCCGAGCAGCCAGAGGGCGAGAATGTAGGTAGGCGGAGCCACCAGGATGGCAGCGATGCTACCGAGGGGGGAACCCAACGGCCAGCGCAGGGCCAGCATCGCTGCGCCCATCGCTAGGGCCGCCAGCAGCGGTCGCCACGACAGTCCGGCTATGCCGGGGGCGAGTCCCTCGCTCACCAGCAACGGACGAAAGACCATGTAGAGGACGAACTCGGAGAGTATCGTGATCGCCGCCGCCGCGTACAGTCCCCACTCGGGCCGACCGAGCAGCAGGGTCGCTGCCGGGATGGACAGCAGGTTCGCCGCCAGATTGCAGACCGCGCCGATCAGAAAGGCTCGCGTGATCGCCGCCTGACGATTGACCGCAATCAGCACGTACTGGAGCAACCCGTTGGCAAAGGAGAGCGGGAGAAACCAGGCCAGGATCGCCAGCACCGTCACGGAGGGTATGTATGCGGCGAAGTTGCGCCGGGCGAAGATCCAGACCAAATCGCTCGACAGGACACACATGCCCATCGCCAGGGGAAAGGCGATCAGCATCAGCAGGTGAAGGGTGCGCCGCTGTGCGTCGGCCATAGCCGCCCGCTCCCCAGCGGCGCGGCGAGCCAGCAGCGGGAAGACGGCGAAGGTCACGGCGGGCGGCAGCACCAGGGCGATGTTGAGCAACTGGTAGGGCAGGGCGTACTGCTGCACCAGGATGTCGGCCTGCATCCCACCAAATCCACGCACAATGAACATATCGAAGCGAAAGAAGACCACGCTGAGCAGGTTATTCAGCATTAGCGGGAACGCATGCGGCACCAGGGCGGTGATTGCCGTGCGATCCCATGCCAAGGATGGCCGAAAGAACGTTCGCGTTTGGAGCAGGAAGAAGATCCCGGCGGTGAGGCTGCTTACCCCCACGGCTGACCACGCCAGGCCAAGGACACCCCAGCCCAGCAACAGCACGCTGATCCGGGCCAGAAAGCTGATCGCCGCCGTAATCACCTCTATCAGCGCGGGCACTTCCATACGCTCGGCGGCGTTGTAGAGCGCCGTCACTGCTCCCGAGTAGGCGCTGGGGATGAGTGTGAGGATCAGCACCCAGATCGCTTGTTGGCCCCCGGCGCTGAGCGGTTCACCCAGGCCCAGACTGCCGATCACGGCGTAGGCTCCGATCACCAGCAGGGCTACCGGCACCGCCCCGGCGATGACTAGTAGCAGGCGCAGACTCAGGGTAGCTCCGAAGAGTCGCGGCGCGGCGTCGGGATCGCGGGCCACTTCACGGGTAAGTAGCACGCCCAGGCCAAACTCGCTGAAGGTGCCGAGGTATTGGGCCACCAGCAAGGCAGCCAGACTGTAGGTGCCTACTTCCGCCGGGGCCAGCGAGCCAACCAGTACAAACAGTACAACCGTATCGAGCCCGCGCACCAGCAGGCGCAGTCCGAAGGTGACGGCGCTATTTTTGAAGATCCGCCGCGCCGCATTTCCCGGCTCGTCCCGGTAAAAACGTCGCCAGAGCAGCGCGCCCACCGCCGCAGCCACCAGTACCCCGATCAAAATGGCAACAATAAGGGAGATTCGCACGTTTATCGCTCAGTCTCAATCCAGGTTCGTCGCCCGTCGCTTACGAAATCAACCGTCCCGTCATTCTTCTCGTGGTAGAGGTTTGGGCTGAACCTGCGGCGCTCGGCGTAGCTGAGCAGAACTGGCGCGGCGGACTCGTAGGCGCTGGTGAAGATGATCGCTCTCGGGCGCAGGGCGGCCAGCAGGGGTGTATCGAGATCACGTTGCCACGGGTAGGCCAGGGCATTCAACGACGTACCCGCCGCCTGATTGGCCGCTGCGTCCCCGAGTTTTCCGCCGCCGTGGATGATCGCCCGCGTTGCCCCGTACGTGATCAGCAGCACCGCACCACCCTCATCGCCCGGTACTGCAGCCAGCACCCGCAGGCTCGCCCCGCCGCCGAGATCGAGCCGCGTGCCTGGTCGCAGCGCACGCACAGGTGTTCCAAGCAGATCAACAAGCCGACGCCATTCACGGGCAGTGCCGCCCGATTCCATCTCCGGCGTCGTGAAGGCCATGTCGGGCCGGTAGCGAGCGAGGGCCGCCACCTGCCCCGGCATGTGTGCGCCATCGGCGGATGTGAGAACCACGGCGGCCAGGTCACGCCGCCAGAAGGGCATAATCCGGCCCAGGAGCGTCGCCAGCAGGGCCGGGTCGCTCCCACCGTCAATCAATACACAGCGGCCCGACGGTGCCTGTACCAGAAACGCATCGCCGGGTGTGTCAAGAAAGTAGATATGGACATGTCCGTCGGGCCGCTGTACCCAGGCCACCGCAAGCAGGATAATCACCATCGCCAGGAGCCATCCCGCCGTCCGCAGCGCCGCAGATCGCCGATCACTGGTCGCAGCTTCCACTGAAATTTCCCTCCCCCCGCGATGAAAAAGGGTAGTGCAGGCATCCTGCCTGCGGCCAGCCTGCGCGGGCAAAAATACCCGCGCTACCCTATTTTTCGCATCAGACAACCATGCGATTCGCGCACACCACCGCGATGAAAATAGCCGCTGATGCCCGGCTATCGGCTATCGGCTATCGGCTATTTTCACCTCAGAGCATGTACCGTAGGGGAAGAGTCAGAGGATGCGCAATCTGCAATCTGCAATCAAAAATCTGCAATCAAAAATCACCCTGCCAGAGCAACAACCTCGATCTCGATGCGGGCATCCCTCGGCAGGCGAGCCACCTGTACCGTCGAGCGGGCTGGCGGATCAGCGCTGAAGAACTCGGTATAGGCCGCATTCATCGTGGCAAAGTCGCCCATATCGGCCAGAAAAACTGTTACCTTCACCACATTAGCCAGCGTGCTGTCGGCTGCGGCGAGGACAGCCGAGATATTCGCAAAAATCTGGCGGGTCATCGCGCCAATGTCGCCACCGACAAGCTGACCGCTGGCTGGGTCAACAGGGAGTTGGCCGGAGAGAAAGATCAGGTTGCCAGCGCGGACGGCCTGTGAGTAGGGGCCGATGGCTGCGGGCGCGTTCTGGGTCGTGATAACCGTTCGCTGCATACGAGATTCTCCTTCAATGGCATCACAATGGGGACGGGTCATTATAGCACCCTGGGAATGACGAAGAGCTACAGATCAAACCATCCGCAGCGTGTAAGATAGTGGCAGCAATCCGCAATCTGCAATCAAAAATCTGCAATCAGGACATCCCCATGCCCGGCTGCTACAGCGACCTTGATCTGAGTCCGAACCCGTTGGAACTGGCCCGTCAATCCCGTGCGACAGGAGCCGGTTATATTGATCTGACCAGCAGTAATCCCACGCAGCAGGGGCTGCTTTTTCCTCCTGAGGTGCTGCGTGCTGCCGCCGAGGGCTATTGGGAGTCCCGGCGCTATGCCCCCGATCCGCACGGAAGTTCGCTTGCCCGTGCTGCTATCGCCGCCTACTACGCCTGTCGTACCCCGCCTCTCGCTCTGAGTGAGGATGATATTTTCATCACCGCCAGCACGAGCGAGGCATATGGGCTGCTCTTCGCCCTCCTGGCCGATCCCGGCGACAACCTGCTCGCACCGGCTGTCACCTATCCGCTCTTTGAGTATCTGGCTGCCCTGCGCGGTATCGAGCTACGGCCCTACGATTTGATCGAAGACGAGGGCTGGCGAATTGACGGATCATCGCTCCTGGCTGCGGCAAATCGCCGTACCCGTGGCGTGCTGATCATCTCACCGCACAACCCCACCGGCGCGGTGGTGGCTGCCCCCGTGGCCGAACTGAGCCGCCTTAGCTTGCCCGTGATCTGCGATGAGGTTTTTGCGCCATTCAGCTATGCGGCCCCGCCCGCCCCACCCTTCGCGACAGTCCACCCGGATCTGCCCGTTTTTACGTTGAATGGCATATCAAAGCTATTTGCTCTGCCCGATATGAAGCTGGGATGGGTGGCACTGAGCCATGCCACCGTGACGTATAGTGGTCGGCTTGAATTGCTTAACGATACCTTTCTCGGTGCGAACAGCCTTACCCAACATATGCTGCCACAGATTTTTGCCGCAGGGATGCCGTTTGTCAGTTCGATGGTCGCCCGTGTCCGGGGCAACCTTGACGCTGCCCTATCTACCTTTGCACACCATCACTGCCTGCGAGCCAGGGCACCTGACGGTGGCTACTACCTTTTCCCGGCGGTTGATGGTTGGGATGATGAAGAAGTTCTAGCCCTGCACCTGCTTGATCACGGCGTCCTCGCCCACCCAGGCTTTTACTACGGCGATGTATCAGGTGCCCACCTGATGATCTCTGCCCTAACCGAGCCTGCCGCCTTCCGCGAGGGAGTCACCCGCATCGCGACGGCGCTGGGTGCGTAAGGCATATTTCAGATTGCAGATTTTAGATTGCAGATTTGCCGCAACAGGACGCGGTATACCTACCCAAATCGTCACGCTGGTTTGAAACATGCGTAAGACCAAGGTTCGCAGCTACTTTACAGTTCAGGCCAGAATGTGGCATCCTGATGCGCTCGATCTAAAACCTGAAACCGCGAACCTGAAACCTTGTCCAAGGTACGAATCGCCCATTGTGTAGGCGTATAAAAGGTTGCATCCGTGCGTACCCTCGTATATACTTGCGATGGCTGACGGTGGCATAGCGCTGATCGTGTTTCTCTCTCTTACCTACTTCATGAGGAGCCGGAGTGTCAGATCACTCGCCAAAGTCTACTGCGCTGCCGGGCGATATGGATCAGTCTCTGCTCGACGCGCTCCTCAATAATACGGTGCCGAGTCGGCGCGAGCAGTTGCGCCCCTCCCGTCTCCACTCGGCATCTGAGCAGCGCCGCGAGGCGTTGCAGCCCTACCTCCTGCGCACATGGCTCGACCGCGCCCTGCAGATCGGGGAGCGTGCGCTCGTATTCTCTGCCGCCGCCGTCTTTCTCTACTGGCTTGCTGATGGCTATGGCCGTGACTGGATTCACGAACTGCGCAGCGCCCAGTCCGCCGAGGCCGCCGTTGGTACGGCCATTGTCGCGACGCCAACCATGGGCCTGCCCAACACGGCCCCGCCTGCGGTGGCTCCCGATCTACCGGCACTTCCCTTCACCACACCTGATATGGATGGCTCGCCAACCAATTCGGATTTTCTGGCACCCCAGCAGGTTCTCGCCATGCCTGCGGCGGCGGATCCGCGCCCACAGCGGCTGATCATTCCCTCTATTGGCGTTGATACGCCGGTAAAGGATGTTTTTGTTGTTGATGGGGCGTGGCAGGTGGCTGACTATGCGGCGGGCTACCATAATGGCACCGCACTGCCTGGCAATAAGGGCAACACCGTCCTTTCTGGCCATGCCGGTCTGCGCGGCGGGGTTTTCCGCAACCTTGGTGGCCTCAGTTCAGGTGATGATGTGATGATCGAGACGGGCGGATGGAGCTATACCTACCGCGTCCGCACTATCGCGTCGGTCTGGCCAACGCAGATTGAGGTGATGAATACGACACCTATTCCTGTGCTTACCTTGATTACGTGTACAAACTGGGATACGCAACGTCTAATTGTGGTCGCTGATCTGATCAGTTCTCGACCGCGCATCTGAAGCGAGGAAATGCTATGCAGCCGCCTGCCAAAGGCCGTCCCCCAACCCAAGCTGGCCGTGGCCGCGCTCCTGCCCGTTGGACAGGATGGGAAATAGCGCTGATCGTACTCAGTACGTTGATGATTGCGTTCCCGCTCTACGCGGAGGTGACGCGCTGGATTATGCCGCCCCTGGCCCCCGCACAGGCAAGTACGCCGAGTGTCGATCCCGCCGCAGGGGCAACGAGTGTTCCTGTCGCGAGTACGGATGCGCCGCCGCCGACTCCAAAGGATAATGGCCCATCTCTCAATGCGCTGCCGCCAACGATTACGCCCCGATGGACGAGTACCGCTGGGCCTAGCACCAATACGCCGATAACAACACCCACCAATACCAGCGCCGTGACCAACACCCCGACGAGCGCCGCGACCAATACCCCGACAGGTGGCGTGACCAACACCCCGACGAGCGCCGCGACCAATACCCCGACGGGTGGCGTGACCAATACCCCGACGGGTGGCGTGACCAATACCCCGACGGGTGGCGTGACCAATACCCCGACGGGTGGCGTGACCAATACCCCGACGGGTGGCGTGACCAATACCCCGACGGGTGGCGTGACCAATAC
>CAIXLU010000084.1 GCA_903920315.1 uncultured Oscillochloris sp. | reverse complement strand
GCCACTGCCGGGACGACCGCCACTGCTGCCGCTGCCGGGGCGATTACTGCTACCGCCGGGACGACCGCCGCCGCCACCCGCGCTGCCGCCGCCGCCACCGCCACCGCCACCCGAGCGACCGCTGCCACCGCTGGGACGACTGCTGCCGCCGGGACGACTCCCGCCGCCGCCACTGGGGCCACCGCCGCCACCGGGACGACTCCCGCCGCCACTGGGGCCACCGCCGCCACTGGGGCGACTCCCGCCGCCACTGGGGCCACCGCCGCCACTGGGACGACTCCCGCCGCCACTGGGGCCACCGCCGCCACTGGGACGACTACCACCGCCGCCCGTGCCACCGCCGCCCGTGCCACCGCCGCCACTGGGGCGACTCCCGCCGCCACCGGTACCACCGCCGCCGCCACCGGGACGACCGCCGCCGCCGCCGGGGCGACCACCGCCGCCGCCGCCGCCGCCGCCGCTACCTCCACCACCACGACCACCGCGCATCGAAACGGCGGCGGTAGCCATATCTTTTAACGAATCACCCTTTAGCGGCATTGGAGCATCCTTTCATATTCCACGCGCGGTGTTAGGCGCGTGAGACCATTGCAGACAGGCTACACCGCGTTGGCGGCGGCCCGTACCAGGTCACGCATCAGACCCTAACATCGTGCGGCAATTCTTCGGCAGTATCGGCATTAGCACCGTGCGTCTCAGCAGCGGTAAGCCCGCGACGATAAGCCAGCAAATCGTGTTGGTTTTCGGGAGTAAGCGGCTCCGCTCGCAGCGACCGCTCTAGCGCACGGCGCTTGATCGCCGCATCCCAGCAGGCCAGATCATGGCACAGGTAGGCACCGCGCCCGTTACGCTTCCCGGTTGTATCCACTTCAATGCGACCCTCAGGCGTACGCACCAGTCGGATCAACCCCCGCTTCGCGTCCGTGCGCCGACACGCGATACATGTGCGCTGAGGCACATGCTTCGTTCGCGTACCATCCGGTTTGTGTGCAACCTGTCCCATACGCGATCTAATCCCGCCACATCTACACAAAGGAGCCTACGCCTCTCCCGACTCGACCTTATCCTCGGTCTCAATCAGAATGTAGGAGGCGATCAGCCGATCCCCCGAGTAGATATACAGTTTCTGTGATGTCGCTCGCAGTTGCACCGTCTCGCCAATCAGATCGTTGCCCAGCGGGCCATAGCTCGCCTTCTGATAGACAATCGTGCCATTTGCCTGCACCTTGCGCGACTCTACCTTCGCATTCGTCAACTCAGCCTCGGTCGCCATCGCCTCGGCTTCGGCATAGCCGCGCACCTCAGCGGAGGCCCGCTCCTCCTCAAGGAGAGCGGTGGCACTCTTGATATCAATACGCCAGCCCGAGAGTTTCGCGGCGAGGCGCACATTCTGGCCTTCTTTGCCAATCGCCAGGGAGAGTTGCTTATCTGGGACGATTACCAGCGCCACGTGGTCATCCTCGTTCAGATGCACTTCAACCACCTGGGCCGGCGAGAGCGCGTTGGCGATCAGATCCTTCGGGTCGGAGGACCACTGGACGACATCAATCTTCTCGCCGTTCAGCTCGTTGACAATGTTCTGGATGCGGATACCACGCATCCCCACACACGAGCCAACCGGGTCAATCCCATCCTGGCGTGCGGCCACCGCCACCTTCGTGCGCAGGCCCGGCTCACGCGAGATTGACTTAATCTCCACCGTGCCATTGAATATTTCCGGAACCTCCATCTCAAAGAGGCGCACGATCAGGTTCTTATGGGTGCGCGAGGCGATCAGCCGTGGGCCACGATCTTCCTTGCGAATCTCCATTAGATAGACCTTCAGGCGCTGACCGTGATAGTAGCGGTCGTTATCAACCTGCTCCTTCGGCGGCAGAATGGCCTCGGCCTTCCCCATTTCCAGGATTACATTGCCCTTGGCGATCCGCTGCACCGTGGCGGTGATCAACTCACCCTCACGATCCATATACTCGCCGTAGATATACTCGCGCTCAACCTCTTTGATCCCTTGCAGCACCACCTGCTTGGCAGTCTGCGCCGCGATCCGCCCGAAGTCGTTGGGCGTACTCTCAATGATCACCGTCTCGCCGATCTGAACATCAGACCGAACCTTCTGGGCAATCTTCAGTTCCACCTCAAAGCGTTCGTCGTAGACCTCGTCTACCACCTGCTTTTCCGCAAAGACCTTTGCCGAACCCGTCTGCGGATCAAGCTTAACAGTCACCTCCATAGGCGGCGGGTTATTGCCAAGGGTGCGCCTGTAGGCAGTGATCAGCGCCTTCTCCATGACGTCAATGATCGCCTCTTTTGGGATGCCGCGCTCCGCCGCAATCTGTGAGATCGCTGTATAAAAGTCGCTCTTCATACCCTCACTCGCCTACAACAACAAGAAAAGTGGGGGATACCCACTTTTCACAAACGCACGGCACAGACTACTTGCCGCTGCCGATCAGCGCCGAGATACCGGCACCGCATGGGCAGACAACGCTGTTCAGGACGGCCTCACATGGTATTCATTATGAGCGTTCCTGAACGGTCTGATGAGACTGTCGTCCGTACGATCCAGCCAAAGCATTGCCTCGTGGTCAGGTGCGAGCCGCACGCATAGCCGACCCTGCACCCTTCAGATACCCGTCTGTTAGTATAGCACCTTGAATCTCGTTTGGCAAACCATCTTGGAGCTACGCCCAGGGCTTGAGTACAGTCCCAGCACCGCATCGCCGTGGGGCTGAAGCCCTCGGCTCTTGGCTACGAAGGCCGCCTGTGCGGCCTCAGACAGGCCGCGCAGGCGGCCTTCGCTCCCACGAACCCGCCCGTTTACGGGCCGGGCGCGTGACTTTGCAAACTGGTATGGACGGCGTTATTCTTTTTCGTTATACTATACATGACATGTGACCGATACAACACCCATTGCGATGAGCCTCGGCGTAGCGCAATCCGTGGAAAAGGAGTTTCGACAATGATTGTCGTACTTATGATCATCTTTACCTTGATGCTGACCCTTACGGTTGCCACTACACTGCTCAAGGCAGAGCCGGTTCCCGTCCGCGTCCGTGTCAACGACGCCGAGTACCCGCGCCACCGCCGCTGATCGGCAGGTTTCACGCTCCGGGCTTCATTCGCACCATCGAATTTCTTCGGCGCGGCCATCACTGCTGGCTGCGCCGTTTTTTGCCCTGCGCACAGAGAAAGAATAACATCCATGACTCCGGCAATCGAGACGGTTGGCCTGACCCGACGCTATGGTCGGATGGTGGCCCTCGACAACCTCAATCTGAGTGTTGCGCAGGGTAGCATCTATGGGTTTATTGGCCCGAATGGTGCAGGGAAAACGACCACCCTGCGTATGCTTGCGGGGTTGCTCGAACCTAGCTCTGGCGAGATCCGCGTGATGGGGCAGCCCCAGCGTTTGGGCACCGCCCAACGACTTATCGGCTATATGCCTGATGTCTCTGGCGTCTACGACGACCTGCGGGTCTGGGAGTACCTTGACTTCTTCGCCCGCTGCTACGGCATGGGTAGCGCCCAGCGCCGACGCTCCGTGAGCGATCTGCTCGATCTGGTTGACCTCACGGACAAGCGTGATTCCTTTGTGCAGAGCCTCTCACGCGGAATGCAGCAGCGCCTCTCGCTGGCCCACGCCCTCGTCCATAATCCTCCGGTGCTGCTGCTCGACGAACCCGCCAGCGGGCTTGACCCACGGGCTCGTGTGGAGCTACGCGAACTGCTGCGCACTCTGCGTGATATGGGCAAGACGGTGCTGCTCAGTTCGCATATCCTCAGTGAACTTGCTGAGATCTGCACGGAGATTGGGATTATTGAGAGCGGGCGGATGGTGGTGAACGGCCCGGTGGATGTGGTGCGGCAGCAGCTTCAGAACGGCGCGAAGCTCCGCATCCGTGTGATACGCAATGTGGCAGATGCCGAGCATGTGCTGCGGGAATTGATCGTGGGAGATGATGGAAAACGGATGAGCGAGCGTCCGCGAGGGCTGCCGACGATCCGCAGCCTCCAGATTGACCCAACCGACCCGTGGGCGATTTTGGTTGAGGCCGAGGATGTGGATGAGGATCAGGCGGCGACACTGCTCGCTTACTTAATATCCAAAAATATTGCCGTAAGCGAATTCCGCACTCAGGCCGAGAACCTTGAGGAGCTGTTCCTGCGCCTCACGACGGCGTGATGGGGCACGACGGATGGCGCACCCGGTAAAGCTGATCTGAACCTTGTCTATGCTACAATGGCGAGCAGTTCGTTCCAGGGCGAACGAATAATGCGAAAGGTAAAAATCGTGAGCGATACCGTTTACGATGTGGTGATCATTGGGTCGGGGCCGGGGGGATATGTCGCCGCCATCCGGGCCGGGCAACTCGGCATGAAGGTGGCGATTATTGAGTTGGGCGCCCTCGGCGGCGTCTGCCTGAATGTCGGCTGCATCCCCACCAAGTCGCTCCTGCACGCCGCCGATCTCCTCGATGAGATCCGCGAGGCTAAGCGCTTCGGGATTAGCGTCGGCGATGTCGGCTTTGATCTGGCCGGTGCGCTGAAGCATAAGGACGCAGTCGTGAAGGCCAGCACCGAGGGTGTGGCCTTCCTGATGAAAAAGAATAAGGTTGAGGTGGTGACCGGGCGCGGCGAGATCGTCGGGCGTGGCGTGGTGCGCGTCCAGCTTACGGCAGGCGGCGAGCGCACCCTCACCGCAAAGCATATTATCGTCTCAACCGGCGGTCGCCCACGGCCCCTGCCCGGTGCCGAATTTGACCGTCAGCGCATTCTCTCTTCCACCGATCTGCTCAGTCTAAAAGAAGTACCCGGTAGTTTGCTCTCTATCGGTGCCGGTGCCATCGGGATCGAGTTCGCCTCGATGTTCCGCGCCTTTGGCTCACAGGTGACGGTGCTGGAGGCGCTGCCCCGGATTGTGCCCAATGAGGACGAGGATGTGAGTGCCGAGCTGGCCAAGGCATTCCAGCGTCGTGGGATCAAGGCGCTAGCCGGGGTGAAGATTGACGGCATTGACACCAGCGGCGAGAAGGTGCAGATCTCGCTGATTGATAGCTCTGGCAAGCCCCAGCAGATCGCCGTTGACAAGCTGCTGGTCTCCATCGGTATTCTGCCGAATACGCAGGGCATTGGCCTGGAGGGTGCCGGGGTGAAGCTGAACGCCCGTGGCTTTATCGAGACGGACGGATTCCTGCGCACCGCCGCCGACGGGATCTACGCGGTCGGTGACTGCACGGCCAACACGCCCTGGCTGGCCCATAAGGCCAGCACCGAAGGCATTCTGGCCATCGAACACATCGCTGGTCTGCATGTGGCACCGATCAATTATGGCAAGATCGCGGCCTGCACCTACTGTCGCCCCGAGATCGCCAGTGTTGGCCTGAGCGAGGCCAAGGCGAAGGAACAAGGCTACACAGTGAAGGTGGGCACATTCCCCTTCTCGGCCAACGGCAAGGCTCGCGCCATCGGTCAGAACCGCTTTGGCTTCGTCAAGATCGTGGCCGAAGCGCAGTACGACGAGATCCTTGGCATCCACATTATCGGCCCCAACGCCACCGAGATGATCAGCGAGGCGGGCATCGCTCTCAGCCACGAAGCGACCGGGGCCAGTTTGCTCCATACTATCCACGCTCATCCTACGCTCCACGAGGCGATTGGCGAGGCCGCCCACGCTCTGGAACACGGCAACGCGCTGCATATCTGAATAACACAGGAGGCGGGGAGAGATGCTCTCCCCGCCTCCTGTGTTATTCAGATATGCAGAATCATCCCCTAATTGCCAGGAATCTCCCAGATCGTAAAGTTATCAAACCAGACCTCGACACCGCCTTTTTCGTTCTCCGACTTGGTGGAGACTCCGACTTTGCCAGTCTGGTAGGTGCTATCTTTTACCGTCTTAAGGGGTATTCCGTTCAAAGCAATGCGGATCTGATCGCCCTGCTTGATCACCCGCACACGGTTCACATCGCTGGGCTTCACGATCCCGGTCGGGTCGCCCTCGGCAAGAATCGTCGGATCGCCCTCTGGGTAAATGGCAAGCAGCCAGTAGTAGTTGTCAAAAACCTCAAACTTGTAGTATCCGACATCTTTCTTCTCGTCGAAGACGATGCCGCATCCGCCGTCAATCCCCCCCCGATACACCAAGCAGTCCACCTCGGCCACGAAGTCCGTCATGTCACGTCCATCGTAGCGCTCGTACGAGGTACCCTTGCCCATCCAGGTTACCTTGAAGACCCCATCCGCAATCGTGTCCGTCTCACTATCGTTAAGTTTTCCCACGAACCAGCTATTGCGGTTATCAACAAACTCGTCCTTAAAGATCTGTTTGCCCGCCGCGAGGAGTGCGGCCAGTTCGGCGTTGGCCTGCGCAATCTCGGCGTCGCTGGCAGCAGCCTCAGCGGTAGGAGCCTCGGCAATAGGAGCTTCAGCAGTTGCACGATTGCCAGTCACGTCGCCGATGATCCCGCCACCGGCGCTGGTTGGCTCGGCGCTGGGGATGGTGACATCCGTGGGCGCGGGAATCTCCTCAGTAGATACCAGAACCTTCGTCGGCAGAGGAGCTTTCGTCGGCGCAGCACTCGCACGAGTCGGGATGGGTATGATTCCGCCGCCTAAGCCCACAGACGTCGGCGTAGCTATCGCGCTCATTATTTTGTCGCCAAAGACGTTGACCACGGCAATGCTGGCCGCGCAGCCAATCGCGCAGAGACCGGCCAAGGAGATGAGGATGATCGCCCACACTGGCAGACCGCGCTTTGGCGGTATTGCTCCGGAG
>CAIXLU010000083.1 GCA_903920315.1 uncultured Oscillochloris sp. | reverse complement strand
TCGTGCTCATGCCGTCACCCCCATTGCCCGCAGGGCGTCAATCAGCCCCGCCACCTCGCGGGTTGATAGCTCCCGCTGCGCCGTCACGTCTATCGGCCAGCCCGCCACGCCCAGCCGCGCCGTCAGCGCCTCTGCCGCGTCTACGAGCCTCTGGTCGTCGCGGGCATCCACCGCGTTCAGCAGATCCGCCAACGCCTGCCGCAGCCGAAGTGGGCTGGGGGCGTCGGTCAGGGATCGGGTCGCCATGTGTGTGTCCTTTCTTCGTGTCACCGCTGACGTGGGGGATTAGACCCTCTCCGAGCGCGGCATGATCTGCCGGGCGGTTCGCGCCTTCGTGCGGGGCGGCACATGCGCCGCCCCGCAGGGCATGGTTCACATCACCCGGCGCACGCGCCGATCCGCGTCCGGTGCGGGGATCGCGCTCATCTCATCCATCCGCCGCCCGCGCCGGGGCGTGGCCTCCGTCGCCGCGTCGTCCCCTACGATTAGCCCCAGATCCACACGAGCGGCGCGGATCTCGGTGCCGCTGGGCGCATCGCTCACGCCCACCTCGCGGGCGCTGCGCGGCTCCTCTCCGATGGCGATCAGGCTGCTGCGGGCCACCGTGCTGACCGCCCGCAGCACGCGGCTGATCGCCTCTGGGCTGCGATCCGTCGGTGCCTGATCGAGAAGTCCCTGCACCTGCGCCATCATCGCCGTGGCCTCGGCGTCCCCGAAGAAGTTCAGCCGCTCCACCTTGCCGATGAGTTCTTTCACACTCGCCAGGGAGCGATTATGCAGGGCGGGCTTGCCCTCCACGGCCCGTAGCGTGTCGGTCGCCACCTGATAGATCAGCCCGCGTAACTGCCCCACGAGGCCCGTCAGGAAGCCGTCAATCAGCGCCTCTTTCTTCGCCCGCGCCTGTGCCACCACCTCGCGGTTCATGTCCTCAATCAGCCGTCGGCGCTGCGCCTCGGCCTCGCTCGCGATGCTCACCCGGCTGCGCAGGCCCGCCACGGGTGCCGTGTGGGCATCCCCCTTGGCCAACACCGTCGGCAGCGGGATGAGCGTGTAGGCCACGTCCATCGTGAAGCTGGCCCCGATCTCCGCTGCCGGAGGGACGGACGCCCGGATTCGCGCCCACGTCGCGCTCACGAACGCCTCTTGGTCGCCCAGCCGCTCCGCATCGAGTACCCCGGCCATCTGGTGAATCACCCGGTAGGCGCGGCGGGCCGCGACCGTGTACTGCTCGCGCAGCAACCCCAGGATGCGCGGGTGATCGGCCACGATCTCGTCCCGCAGCGTGAGATACTCGGCCTCGGCCTGCGCGTGCGCCTGCTTCCAGGCCGGGAAGGCCGTCGCCGGGACGAAGCGGCCCCACGGCGACGGGAAGCTGTACCGCTCCAGGGTGCGGTACAGCACCTTCTCGCAGGCCGCGAGCCGCTTGAAATAATGTTCCGGCAGCAGCCGCTTCTCGCCTAGCCGGAAGATGCTGCGGATGGACTCGGCCTCATCCTCGGCCAGCGGCGGCAGCCCCAGGTCATCGAGATCCAGGCTGGCCCGCGCCCGCCAGCGCGAGAGCGAGACATCCACAATCACGCCCTCCTGCATCAACTGGCTGGCGACCTCTTCCACGCGGATGGTGGTGGCGTCCAAGCCCAGGATCGCGGCCATCGTCGCCCGTCGGCGGGCGTTCTCCAGACTCATCGGGTCGCTCATGGTCGTGCTCCATTCCGGTATCATGGGACTGTCCGGTCTTCCGTGATGGGGGGTCGGGGTAGAGGGGCGGCAGGCGTGTTGTGTCACGCCTGCCGCCGTTGTCGTCATAGGTCACAGGTCGCGGCCCCGGCGCGGCCCCTCGGCGACCCTCGGCGCGTCCGGGGCGACTGCCGCAATCTGCGCTTGGAGGCTGGCCCGATCCGTGAGCAGGCCCGCGTAGGCCGGGGGCAGATGCTCCGCATCGGTGCAGGCGTTGATTGCCAGCAGGGTGTAGTAATCCGCCGTTGCGGGGCTGTTAGGCCGAATCAGGCCCAACGCCCGCTGGGCCAGTTCCGGCGTGATGGTGTCGCCGCCCTCGCGCCGCGCCACCATGCGGGCCTTGCGCACCACCGCGCCCAGGTCGGCGGCGCTATAGTTCGGCGTGGACGCAGCCAGCGTGGCGACCGCCCGCTCCGCGATCTGCGCTCCCTGGCTGCGGGCCTGCGCCACGATAATCGCCCCGCGCTCGGCCTCGTCCGGCAGCAGCACCGGGATAATCGCGTCGATCCGCCCGAAGCGCAGCAGGGCGCTATCAATCAGGTCGGGCCGGTTCGTGGCAAACACCACGATCACCGTACCGCGCAGCGTCTCGTCGCTCATGAACTGGAGCATCTGGTTGAACAGATTGCTCGCCACCGGGTTGCCGCTGCCGGTGCCGCGACGGCTCATATCGCTTTGATCGAGTTCGTCCATAAACACGAGGCACGGGGCCAGCGAGCGCACGAAGCCAAAGAAGGTTTTCAGCTTCTTCTCGCTTTCCCCCACGATGCCGCCCAGGATGTTCTCCGAGCGCAGCGCCACCGCGTTGAAGCCCACCGCACCGGCCAACCAGCGCACAAAATGCGTCTTACCCGTGCCGGGGGGGCCAACCAGCAGCACGCCCTTGGGCGCGTCCTCGGTACGACCCTCGCGCAGCGGGGCGATCACCTCGTCCTGCGCCCACGCTCGCAGCCGCGCCGCCCCACCCAGGGCCGCGTCAGGGATGGACTCGATCATCTCGGCGACATCGGTGTAGTCACTGGCGATGATCGCGTCCTTGCGGGCCGTGACCAGCTCGCGGCTGACGCCGCCCGCCTGCGCCCCCAGCAGCAGGATGTCCTTGATGTGCCGCAGGCTCAGGCCCGCCGTTAGCGTCCCGATCTCCTCGGCGGTGATGCCGTCCAGCGCGATGGGCTGGCCCTCCTCGGCGCGATGGCCCCGATACCACTGGACAAAGGCGACGCGCTGATCGCGGGTGGGCATCGGGATCGTGATGGCTTTGTAGCCGCTGGTGGCTTCGCGCAGATCGGCGTGAATGTCGGTCAACTCGCGGCTGAACAGGAAGATCGGATTGTCGCTGCCCGCAATCGGGCGGTCGGTGGCCCACTGGCGCAACGTCGCCAGCACCGTGCGGTCGTCGGGCGACATCGCCCCCTTGCCCACACTCAGGTGAGCAATGATGAGATCCGCGCCCTCCAGAATGACCGCGACCGCGCCCGACGCGGCCCGCGCCAGAAGCAGCCGCTCTAGCAAGTCGAGCGCCGCTGTCGGGCGACGGGCAGCGGTGAAGGGGTCGTCTACGGCACCCTGGCCCCCCGCGAGGCCCGCCAGCGCCGCCGCCAGCGGGTTCGCGGTCGGCGTACCCGCCGCCTCCATGCCCAACAGCCGCATCGCCGCCTCGCGCATGGAGGGGACGGGGAAGGTGATGCCGCGCCCCAGCGTGTAGATCGCCACCACTTCGCGTTTGTGGGCCAGCGCGGTGATGAGCAACCCGCGCTGGGTAACGCCCTCGTGGGCGTAGCCGTTAATGTCACCTGTGACAATGAAGGCGTGCGACTCGCCGGACACGAAGCTGGTCTGGAATTGGCGAAACCACGCGGGCGGATTAGTGACGGACATGGACGCCTCCGGTGATGTGGACATGGCTCACGCCGTCCCGATGCTGCTCCACCGTCCCAATTTCACGAAACGCGATCCCGCTGGCCTGGAGCTGCGCCATCACCGCCTGGGTGATCGCCTGCGCCTGTTCAAAGCTCACCTGACCGTCAACGAAGATTTGCACGGAGCCACCCGGCATCACATACACTTTGAGTTCCACGGCATTCCCTCCCTCCATGTGGAGCATGAGCATTGTCACCACCTGCGAAAAACCGTCGTTGTCTACCGTCACCTGCTGCGGAGTGAACACGGTGAGTTCCACGGCATTCCCTCCCTACATGAGGGTCATCGTCAGCATCGTCACCACCTGAGAAACACCGTCGTTGTCCACCGTCACCTGCTCGGCGGCGACCGTGCCGAACGGGGTCAGCGCCGCCCGGATCTGCTGGGCAAACAGCGCGTCCGCGATCCCCGCCACCAGGGCGCTGATGCCGTCGGTGAGTTCCTGCGCCCGCACATCTCCCCGCGTGGCCTGCGTTTCGACCCGCCCCTCGCGGATCGTCATGGTCACGCGGCCAACCGTCACCACAATCGCGTCGCCCTGCCGCTGGAGGGTGACGCGCTCGGCGTGCAGGACACCGGGCAGGCGCAGGTACGCCTCGATAAGGGGCAGGATGACTTCCGGGGTCAGGATAGCCCGCAGGTGCGCCTCACTGACGGCGGCTTTGGTGATACTTACGGCCAGATTACAGGGCATGGGGTGGTTTCCTTTCGCTCCCGTCAGAGGTGACACGAGGGGCATCCCCGCGCTCCCCGTGCTGCGCCGCAGCACGGGGGGCGGGTGTCGTCTCCGGCTACGCGCCCCCGGCGGGTGCCGCGCCGCCGCTGCGCTGCCGTGCCAGCACATCCTGCGCCCATCGGATGCTCTGACCGCAGAGATTCTGCGCCCACGAGCGCACATCGCGGGACAGGCTGATGCGCTTCAAATACTCCGCGTCGATCTGCTCCGCGCCGTCGGGATACTGCGCTTCCATCATCGTGACCGTGGTGGTCTGCTCCGTCCCCGCGTCGTACTCGCGGCCCGCGCCCAGCGGGAGCGCGATCCAGACGCAGGGGACTTGGCACCCGGCCACCGCATCCGCCGCTTCGCACATCTGGAGATGCACCATCAGGGCGGTGTAGAGATGATCGGTCATCGTGGACTTCTCCGAGAGGATTAGCGGTTCGTGGCACATCTCCCCCTTGACTTCCAGCAGCACCAACAGGCTGAGGTAGCTCGGCCCGTCGCCCCACACCGCGACGATCCCCGCCTCGCTCGCCATGCGGTCAGCGACCCGCACCGCCCCGCGCATTGTGGTCGCCAGCGGGCCGTAGGTCATCGGATAGAGCCGCACGGATTCCCCGAGTGACCAGTGGGTGACGAGGGCGGGTGCCTCGCCCTTGCGCGGGTGGCGGATGGTGATCTGCGGGATGCCCGCCGCCTGGGCGAAGGCGTCAAACGCCTCGCTCTTGCCCACCTGGACATGCCAGCCAACCAGCGACTCGAACCGCCCCCGGCTCCCTTTGTACTCGACGCGCCCGTTGGCCCATTGCAGGGTCGGTCGCTCGGCAACGGCGACATCCTCAGCTTTGTTGCGCCCGCGTTCGTTGCTCATGGTGATCTCCTTCGTGATGGTCGTTGCGATTCGTTGTTGGTCTACGCCGCCAGCCGATGCGGGCGGGTGGCCGTAATTAGCTCCAACTCTGCCTCCCGCTTACGGTCGAACTACCCCCGCACCGGCGCATCCTGCGTCTCGGCGCGGTAGCCGTCCTCCCGATTCCCGCGCACGGAGCCGATCACGCCGCCAACCTCGACCTCGACCTCGAAGCGGAACGTGTGCAGGGAGCGAGGGCGGCGGTGGGTGGTCATGGGAAGCGGTTCCTTGTCGTCTTTTGTCATTCCTCTTGATACATTATACATCAAGAATATACAATGTAAATACTTAGTTAACAAAAAGTAATAATGTTACTATTATGAGGAAGAGAAGAGTGAGCATACAAGGAGTCTTATCATGGGGAAGAAAGCGGGGGTCTACTTGGAGAACAACGCTTGGTGGGCCTATCTTGGAAACCAGCCTATTGGCTATATTGACGCAAACGAGGAGGGAGCAGAGGAACGGATAACCGCACTCTTTATGAAGGAACTGAAAGAGCCGGGGTCAGTCATACCGTGGAGAGCGAAGAAGACGATGAAGCGAAAGGAGAACACGCCGGAGGGTGCGATCATTATTCGCCTGAGCGAAACCGCTAGGCAACGTCTGTCGAGCTTTCAGCAAAGCGGAGAAGACGCAGAAGCAGCAATAAACCGCATCCTCGAAACACTGCCCCTAGTCGCCCTTAATAATAACGATCTTCCTTGATTAGTGTGCGATGACAATTGACATTGATCAGTTAGAATGATATTATCTAAGACTAAGACATTAAGGAGGGGCATATGCCAAGGATCACCAGTCGATTCCGCGCATTGCTGGCCGAAAAGGAAATACAGGAGAAACGACGCATTAGTGTGCGTGAGATCGTGCGCGAAACAGGTGTCTCGATTAGCACAGTGCAGGGTCTAGCAAACAACACACTGCGGGAGATTCCTATTGATGGTCTTGCGAAGATCTGCGCATACTTCGGCGTAACAACTCTCGCCGAACTCATGGAGTACGACCCAGCAAATAACAAGAGGGCGTGTGATCTAGCCAGCTTTGCAGCCTAGATCACGCGCCCTCTTGTTTGTGGCACCGCTGCAAAGTTCAACAACCAACAGCGCCGCCACGATAGCCCTCTCTGAGAGCCGTATCCCATTCCTTTGCCACTGTGACTAGCAGCGAGCACAGGGTCAGGATCGCAGAACTGCGGTGAGTCTCTCACCGCGCACCCCCGCACGGGGTGGCCGAGATAATGTATTGAACCTTAATAATACGTGCGTGCCCCCATGCGGTGGCGCGTCATAAGGGCAAATTCGGGGCAGAGAGATACCGAAAACACGACGAGATGAGAAAAAATTACTCGTGTCGCCTCGTGTGACATGTCGTTGTCCCTCAGATTCAGATCCATGAAGATACTCCACCGATGTTCGGTGCTCACTGCACCACACCTCGGAAATTTCATGGCGGCCCGATCCGACGACCCGTGTGAACCAACATCCCGAATTGTGTGACGTATGAGAGAACGAAATGACATCTATCGCGGAGGCAGGGAGCAATGGGGGAACATGTAGCCGTAAGACAGAGTATACCACCAAAACATGATTTCAGTATACACACGGAGACACGATGAT
This sequence comes from uncultured Oscillochloris sp., assembly GCA_903920315.1. Taxonomy (GTDB): domain Bacteria; phylum Chloroflexota; class Chloroflexia; order Chloroflexales; family Chloroflexaceae; genus Oscillochloris. The sequence continues at coordinate 1,390 of CAIXLU010000083.1, read as the reverse complement.
AGCATCACAAGGCGACATTCCCGACTTTTCGACGGCCAATCTGTACGACGGTCGTGATGAATACCCGCGACGAGAGGGGATCGGCGCTTTGCAGACACACGGAGACACGATTGTAGCATCACAAGGCGACATTCCCGACTTTTCGACGGCCAATCTGTACGCGACGGTGGGACTAACACCCGCGACGATCTGCGCCTCTTGGCACTCTCAGGAGACACGATCATGGCATCACTAGGCTACATTCCTGACTTTTCGACGGCACGGCTGTACGCGACGGTCGCGATGAACACCCGCGACGATCCGCGCCTCTTGGCGCTCTGGTGTCACCTCGCCATCTGGAACCCGATTGACCGTGCGCTCGATCTGCAACCCGACATCTCGATCTGGGCCATACGCACCGGCTTCACCCCCGAGGAGATCGGCATCTTCGGCAACACCCTGATCGAGCGCAAGCTGCTGATGCCGGACGTGAGCATCAACTGGTTCGTCTTGGAACAGGCCAGCCGCGAGACCGTCCTGCCGTACAGCAACGAGCTGCGCCGCCGCGAGGGGATGCGCCCGCTCGTCCTGACCCAGCCATCGCTGCTGCCGGAGTAGCGTGTGCGCCGTGCGCTCGTTTTCGTTTGCTCAGTGAGGGACGACCTATGCTTGCCAAAACACCCCACCGGCCTCCCGCAGACGTTTCTGACCCGATGGTGCAGTTGCTCGTGACGCACGCACCGCCCGATCTCACCGCACCGCCGCGTCCGCGCATCGTCAACCATCGCTGTGGTGGCAACTTGGCCGAAAAAGAGGTCTTTGACGCGCTGCACTACCTGACTCTGCTCTATGAGGCCACGGGCCGCAAAGACTTCACCGCCGCCGAGATCCACCGCTACGCGGTGGGCGTCAGCCGGTCGCGCATCCCGACGTACCTGCGCGGCCTGTGCGACAAGGAGCTGGTGGATGTCACAGGCCACCGTGCGATCAAGGGGCTTCATGAAAAATTCTGGACGGCGCACTACAAGATCGACATGGAACGGCTGCGGAACGAGAGTGCGCTGATTGTCGCCAGCGATCTGCGCTGGGAAAATCAGCCCCCGCCGGTACGGCGACTCGTCGTGCAGGCATCGCCCGATCAGATCGCGATCCCGTTCGATCAGGATGTGCGGCCCGCGTCTCCCGACGGGAACGGCGACCGTGCGGCTGCCACTGCCCCCAGGGACATGGCACCGCCCCCCCAGCGGCACCGGCACCGGCACCGCAGCAGCAGCAGCAGCAGCAGCAGCGCATCCCCCAGGAGCATGGCGGTGGCCCCTAACGGGCAGCTCCCCTCCCCGGAGAACGGCAGCCATGCTCCCAGGAGCATGGCGGTGGCCCCTAACGGGCAGCTCCCCTCCCCGGAGAACGG
>CAIXLU010000082.1 GCA_903920315.1 uncultured Oscillochloris sp. | reverse complement strand
TGAACGCCGCCCCCCGGCTGATCGACGGGGCGAACGGCGAGGCGACTCTGGATGCCGAGTCGCCGGTGTCTGCCCAGCTTCAGCGCTGGGCGGAATCCGCCCGCTCGCGGGGGACAGGTGACGTGGACAACCGCGTGAAAGATGGCGACATCTACGGCAGGCACTCCGCTATCGTCGGCCTCCGCTATTACGCGCAGGCGGCGTGTCTGGCGGCGGGCATCCCGCCGTGTCCGACATGTGGGCAGTTCCTGGCCCGTGACGGGAGCCACGTCTGCCCCCACACCCGCTACGATGCCGCAGGCTACAATCCGGCAGGCTATAACCGGCGGGGGTACGACAGAGACGGGTTTAATGCGCAGGGTCGGGACGCGGAGGGCTATGATCGGGACGGTCTACGCGGCGCGCCGGGGACGCGGGTACGGGTCAATCGGCGAGGACTCACCCAGGCCGGGGTGCGGCCCGACGGGACGCACCCCTCGGGCCATTTCCTCGGATTCCGCACTGGGTACTCCTTCTCCGGCTACGATGGGCGGGGCTACGACCGCGAGGGCTACGACCGCGACGGCTACCATCAGGTCACGCAGCGAGATCGGGGCGGGTATGACCGCAGAGGACTCGATGCGGCGGGGAATCATCTCGCCGGAACGCCCGATGCGGATGGACTCTACGCCGATGGACTCGATGCGGAGGGCTACGACCGCGAGGGATATGCGCCGGATAGGTACGACCGCTGGGGGTTCAGCCGCGAGGGGTTTCACGCGGTAGACGCGAACGGGGTGAGAGTCCCTCTCTCCAAGGACGGGCGGGATCGCCAGGGGATGCGCTACGTTTTTCATGGCTGCGACCGTCACGGGTGTCTCCCGAACGGGAGATACCCCTGGGGGGCGAACCAGGACGGGGAACTGCGCACGATCCGCTCCCCCAAAACCGGCAAGCTCATCCGCGCCACCTACGACGCCGACGGGATTGACCCGACGGGAATCAACCGGCAGGGGTTCAGCGTGCGCGACGGCCTGAGCGAGCCGGACGAAGACGGGCGGCGCGTGGCGGCAAACGGCTGGGTGTATGACCCGGCCACCCGCGATCTGTGTGACCCCGACGATCCGAGTCGCCGGATGCCGCATCAATGGAAAACCACCAAGCTCCGCATAGGCCGCGTGTGGGTGACGCAGGTAATCAGCACCGGCACCCCGCCGCCCGTGACGCCGCTCGGGGATGGGCGGATGCCGCCGAGCGAGGAGATGTGTCGAGCGCTGGGCCGACCACTCACCGGGGCATGGCGGGACGCCCCCGCGCCGCTGGCATCGCCCTCGCGAATCGATTACCTCCGGGCGACCCGCGACCCGCAGGCGACCCGTACCGGCATCCGGCTTCGCTGCCCCGCATGTGCGCAGTTCACCGGAGGGAAACCGCACGCCTGCCCCGCGTTCACGGCGCAGGCGAAGGCCGATCCTCCGATGCATGTGGGCCGCACGGTGGTGGTCAGCGCCAGCGGCGTGGTGATCGACGCACGCGGCATCAGCGCCGACCTGACGGGTATGCGCCATCATCCCGCCGAGACCCCGGCGGCGCTCATCCTCGTCTCCCCTGCCGTGCCGGACTACGACCCGGCCTATCGCGTCGAGGGCTATAATCGGCACGGGTACGACCCGGACGGCTATACCGTCTTCGGGTATAACGCACGCGGCCTCACGCGCACGGGCTACACCCGCGAGGGCTACGATGTGCTGGGATTCGACGCCGACGGTTACGACCGGAGCGGCTATAACCGTCAGGGGAAGGATCGGAGCGGGAAAGAGCGCCCGCTGACGGTGGAAGAACTCCGGCGCAGCCTGCCACCGGGCGAGGAGCCGATGGCGACCGAGGAGATGGCGCGGCACTACTCCCGGCTGGCCCAGGCGATCACGAACAAGCCCGTGGTCGTCACATTCGACACAAGCATCCCCACCGGGGCGACGGATATGCGCGGGAACATCTTCTTGAACCCGCACCCGCTCGGCAAGGACGCCGCCCCGGCGCGGAACATGCTCGTCGTGAAGGCGATCATGTATCACGAGGTAGGTCATGAGTTGACCACCAACGGCGACCATTGGGCCGAACTGAAGGGCATCGCGGCCAGCCCGGTGCCGGTGGAGGGCATAGATAAAGGGCGAGCGCACATCCTGAAGTTCTACAACATCATTGAGGATGGCCGGATGGAGCGGGACGTGAGCGACCGCTTTCCCGGCGTGGCGGGTGCCTTGGCGGCAGCGGCGCGGCTGCGCGACAAGTGGGATTTCGCCGTCGGGAAGGGCATTCCGCCGCTGTATCAGGTGACGGGCGCACTGCTCTACACCACCCTGCCCTACTACCGCGTCCCCCACGAGGTCGTCGAAAAGATGACGCCGGATGCCCGTGCGCTCTACGAAGAACTGCGCCCGATTGCGCTCCAGGGGGCGTTGGGCAGCCCGGAGGATGCCTTGGCGGCCACGAAGGAGATCGTGCGGCGGCTGGAACGCGCAGGCGCGTTCGAGACAGAATCGCCCGCGCAGAAGAACATCGAGATCACCCCGCCCGGTGGGGCCGTGGGCAACAAAGCGCCGACGCCGCCGAAGCCCGCACCGCCACCGCCCGCAGGCGGCGAGGGCGGCGAGGGTGAGGGTGAGGGTGAGCCGAACGGCAGGGGGAAGGGCTGGCGTAAGGGCCAGAAAACCGCGCCGGATGAAGAACCGAGCGAGCGGCAGAATGACGGCGATGAGGATGAGAGCGGCGCTCCGGGCGGCTCCCCCGGCGGTGAGGATGCCGAGGGGGACGAGGACGGCGCGGGTGGCTCCCCCGGCGACGAGGATGCCGACAGCCAGGGCGGCGGCGCGGGCGGCTCCCCCGGCGACGAGGATGCCGACAGCCAGGGCGGCGGCGCGGGCGGCTCCCCCGGCGACGAGGATGCCGAGGGGGAAGAGGGCGGTCAGGGCGGCGCAGACGGCTCCCAGGGAGGGGAAGACGACGGGGAAGAGGGCGGTCAGGACGGGGCAGACGGCTCCCCAGGGGGTGAGGATGCCGACGGGGAAGAGGGCGGTCAGGGCGGCGCGGGCGGCTCCCCAGGGGGTGAGGATGCCGAGGGGGAAGAAGGCGGTCAGGGCGGCGAGGCAGGTGGCTCCCCCGGCGACGAGGATGCCGAGGGGGAAGAAGGCGGTCAGGGCGGCGGCACAGGAGGCTCTCAGGAAGGGGAAGACGACGGGGAAGAGGGTCGTCAGGGCGGCTCCCCCGGCGGTCAGCAGCGCCGCAGCCAGGGCGGCGAGACGAGCGAGGATGGCGAGGGAGGCGACTCGCCCCCGCGCCCGCCGCCCCCTCCCGAGTCGCCGCGTGCGCCCGAGATGGGCGACGGCGACGATACTCTGGGTGGCGATGGCAGCGGCGGGGACGCCCCCGCGCCGCCGGTCGCCATCTCCGGCGAGCGGTTTGACCCGATCACCCCCTTCACCGATGCCGACCTCGACGCGGCACTGAAAGCTGCCGACCGCGAAGCGGCGCAGGTGATCGCCGCGCAGGTGCGCCGTCAGGCGAACTACAGCGTCCTGGGGAAGCGGCTGCATCGGCGGCTGAACGCAGATCGCACCGCGAACCAGGCGTATCGTACCGCCGATGGGCGAGCCTCCTCTGTCGAGGTCGTGCAGCCGCGTTCGACGGATGCCGCCCATATCCGCACCCTCACGGAACACGACCCGCTTCACCGCGAGGTGAGCGGCAAACTGGCCCGCCAGCTTGAAACCATCCGCGCCCAGGCCGACACGCGCATGCGCTTCCAGACCAGCGGCAAGCTCGATCAGCGGCGCATCGTCGCGGCGGTGCGCGGCGCAGACGAGGTGCGGGTGACGGTGCAGGAGCAGCCCGCGACGAGCATGGCCGTCAGCCTCACGCTGGATTTCAGCGGCAGCATGAACCAGCATGTGACCGCTGGGAAGGTCTACAACGCCGCCAGCATTCTCGGCGCGACCTTCGAGCAGCTTGAGATGCCCTACGAGATTCGCGGCCACGCCGATAAGGCCGCGATCTTCAAGGCGATGGACGACGAGAAGCGCGACCCGGCCCGCATGGCGATGACGGCGGTGGTCGGCAACGGATGTGGGGAAGGGAACAGCGAGACGGCCTCCACGATGGGCCTGGCCACCTCGTCGCTGATGGCCCGCGACGAGCAGAACAAGCTCATCGTCTCGCTGATGGATGGCGAGATGTACGATCACGATGCGACCGTGGCCCAACTCGCGGAGTCGCGGAAGGGCGGCGTGGTCACGTTTGGGGTGTTCTTAGGCCGACCGAACCCGTCCCAGCAGCAGAAGCTCACGCAGATGTTTGGCGCGGGAAGCTGGGTACCGATTGATGACCTGGGCGCGATGCCGCAGGCGATGGGCCGTCGGCTGGCCCGTATCTTTGAATCGATTGGCAAGAAATGAGGGAGCGCATGGCGGAACAGATTGGCATGGGCAGTGTCTACGTGGCCGAGCGGGGGACGGGGATCGCGTGGCAGCCGGGGCAGGTGCAGCTCTGGATGGGCGGACGGGTGATCGCGCAGGCCGCGCACGACACGGCCTCGCCGTGGGCGTTCTGGTACGGCCTCCACTTTCGCGAGGCGTTCCCGATGATCACGCACTGGGGCTTTCGGAGCATCTGGACGGGGCGGGTGAAGATTGGCCTGACCCAGAAAACGCCGATTGATGATCGGGGGACGTTCTGGGGCTGGACGACCTTCGATCTCCTCGATGCACCGCGTCGGACATGGGCGATCCTCGACACCAACCCGGTGGGCATCGAGACGCCCTACCCGCCGCACGAGGAGCAGCCCGCCAACCTGCCGCTGCGCCTCGTCCTGGGCCGTCTCATCCTGGCGACGTTTCGAGACGAGATCCCGCCGGACACCTGGATGGCCGTGACGAGCCTCGTGGCCGCAGGCGACATGGAGCGGGTCTTCTCGCGGACGCACCCGGAGGCCAGCGCGACCTACGGCGGCGAGTGGCGTCTGGCGACCGGCGACCACCTGCTGTTTATGCCGCTGCGCGATACGCTCTGCCTCGGATTGGGCCTGACGCAGCCGGTGGGTGCGTAGTCGGCCCCGCCGGTTTTTCTCGTGTCACAGGTGACAGGGACGCCCCCGGCCCGCGCAGATGGCACGGGCCGGGGGCGTGATGCGCGGGCGGCACCCTGCCGCTCGCGCCCGTGGTAAAAAACCTTCCCATTCGGATCGGATTCGCTATGCTATACTGGCACAAAACATAAAACACAAAACCCGCTCTGCCGGGAAGCGAAAGCGGGCGTTGTGCGAATTTCTTCAAGACTGCACGGCTGCATTCTACCATGCGTGGTATCCACGCGACCATCCCCCCGCCGTGTGGTTCGTAGCTGCCTAACCGCGCACTATGCCACAGTGGACGATCTGCCCCTGCATCTTACATCGCCCGCACGCGCCGGTGATTGCCTGCCGCCGATTTTCCGCTGATGGTGCGGTAATCCCTCCGCAGCGGGGGCGGCCATGAGCGCCTTTTCCTCAACCGCTCTCGGCCCAGACAGCCTACTGTTTCGTGGCCGCCAGGCCGAACTCGCCCGCCTGACGCAGATCTGCCAGGGCGATGTCACCGCCTACACGGTGATCTACGGTGGACACCAGAATGGCAAGACCAGCCTGCTGCTCCAGCTTGAGGCGAGGCTGCGGGAAATCAACATTCATGTTTGCACGATTACCTTCCAGGGTATTCCTGGGGCAACGCCGCCCGAGGCATACGTGCATATTGGCCAGCAGATCGCGACCGTGTTGCCAATGGGGGTCTCCGCCACGCATCGTGGTGATGCGCCAGGTCTAACCGAGTTTCTCACCCAGGCGCTTCAGCGCGGTGATGTGAAGCGATTCGTGGTGATGTTGGACGAACTTGGCGCACTGCCAACGACAACCCGCGTTGCCGTTGGCTATGCCTTGCGGGCGCTGTTCCATGATCGCTTGAAGATCCCGGCCCTGGCCAAGCTCCAGATTATCTTCAGTGGCGGGATCGAGTTGTACGACCTCGTGGTGACGGAGGCATCCTCGCTGCATAACATCTGTGAGGAGATCTACCTTGAGGATCTGCGTGAGGGCGAGGCAGTCGGGCTGATCGCGGATGGTCTGCGTGCCGCTGGCATCGTGCCTGATGACGCTGCTGACATTGGCCAGTTGGTCTACGCGCAGGTGAGTGGACACCCCTACCTGACCCAGCGGATTGGTGGGCTACTTGCTGCCGATGCGTGGCGTGGCGTCGCTATCGGCCCGGAGGAGGTGGAACACGCGGTACGCCAGATCAGCGAGGGCGGCAACCCGCTGTTGCGCCAGATCCAGAACGACCTGCACGAGCATCATCTGGAGGATGCCGCACGTCGCCTGCTGACGACCCCGCCGCGCTACACCCGTCTGAACGAGGATATGCTGCGGCTGGAGCTGATCGGCCTGGCCAGGCGTGACGGCGACCGATGGGCACCACGTAACCCGCTGCTCGCCGATGTCTTCCGCGAGGTGCTGGAGGTACCCGCGCCGATGCCGGAGCCTACGTCGGCGATACCGCAGGCGCACGGTGAGTCGGATTCGGCTCCGCCTGTATCGGATGTCCAATCAGTTGTTACGGCCAAGAAGCGCCGTCTCGCGGCCCTCGAACTCCAGGCGGCACGCTATGGGATCGACTGTCCACCGCACATATCCGTCGAAATCGACGAACTGCGCCAAGAGATTGCGCAGTTTGCACCGCGCACCGCCACGGTGCGCCCCGTGCGCCCCGTTGCTCCAGCGGCCACGCCAGTCACCCCAACGGTCACGCAGCCCCCTCCTACATCTGTCGCCAGTGTGACACCGAGTTCCCCCGCTCCCGCTCCTGCTCCCGCCGCCGTGGGGATGTGGGCGAAACGCTACGGTTGGGTCGTGATCCCGTTCCTGCTGATCATTGCGGTGATTGCCATTCCACAGACGAGATCGGCATTGTTCGGTAGTGTGAGTCAGCCGACGGTCGCGACCACCGCGCTGCGAACGCCAACGAGTGCGATAGCCCGTGCGGCAACTGTTGCACCGACGGTCGCGCCCATCGCCGCACCTACGACCGCTCCACCCATTGCACCCACAGATGCGCCGACTAGTGCACCAACATTAGAACCTACCCCCCTGCCCGCCTGGGTACCCGCGCTGGTGAAGATCGCCGCTGGCTCTTTCCTGATGGGCAGCACTGATGCTGATCTCATGGCAAGTAGCGATGAGAAACCTCAGCACAGCCTGGAACTACCCGACTACTGGATCGGCAAGACTGAGGTGACGAACGCCCAGTTTCGCCAATTTGTGAAGGGCGACGGCTACACCAACAAAGACTACTGGACACAAGCCGGGTGGGATTGGCGCACCCAAAACAGCATCGTCAAACCTGGATATTGGGACGACTCGCAGTGGAATGGCGACATGCAGCCGGTGGTGGGGGTAAGTTGGTTCGAGGCGGTGGCTTACTGCCATTGGCTCAGTGCGCAAACCGGCCACGAGTTTCGCCTGCCCAGCGAGGCCGAGTGGGAGAAGGCGGCGCGTGGCAGCGACGGGCGGATCTGGCCCTGGGGCAATACCTGGGAGGCGAACCGGGCGAATAGCAAAGAGGCTGGCGTTGGCAAAACCACACCCGTAGGCCAATACCCGGATGGGGCCAGTCCCTACGGTGCGCTGGATATGGCCGGGAATGTGTGGGAGTGGGTGGCGACGAAGTACGGTAAATCCTATCCCTACCAGCTTGAGGATGAGTGGCAGAGCGCTTATTTGGAGGCAGACGTAACGCGGGTGTTTCGTGGTGGATCGTACTACCACGAGCAAACATACGTGCGCGGGGCGTCCCGCGTCATCAACTACTACGCGCGCAGCCGCGTCTACCATAGGGGGTTGCGGGTCGCCAGTCGTTCTCCTCTGCCCGGTTCTGGTTCCTGAATTCTGTGTTCTGTGTTCGGACTTCTGTGTTCGGAATCGCGATTTTTTTGCGGGGGGTTGGTGTAGGGGCGCGTCGCGACGCGCCCCTACGGAACGTGGGTGCAAGTTGAACCGGGGGCAATGCAATGGGCCGTAAAGAAGAATTCTACATCCTCCTCAGCCTGATCATCGCCCTGAGCGGTGTGGCTGCCCTACCGCAACTCCAACCCTGGCTCGATGCTCAATTGAAGAACCCGCTGTTCCTGCCGCTGATCGGGATCGCGCTGCTGCTGCTGCTGGCGCTGCCGCTGCTGCGCTGGGATTGGGTGATCGCCCGACTGCGTGCCCTGGTGCCGAAGAACCGCCTGGAGACGCGCTACCTGCACGCGGTTGAGCAGACCTACGGCAAGACGCCCGCGTTGCTTGCGGGGAGCGAATCTACCTCCCAGAGCAACCTTACGCTGCTGGAGGCGTTTAGCCCGCTGACCCTGCGCCCCGACCGTGATGATGGCTCATCCGGTGCGGATGATCGGTCGAGCGAGGCCGATGAATGTGACGATGGGCCAAGGGGATCGAGGATTCGGCTGCCCGATGGTCGGCGTGTTGCTGCGCCTCGTGCGATGAGTCAGACTCACTCACGGCGCGAGTTGGGGGCGCAGATCGTCTATTGGGCGCTGTGGGCCATTGCGCAGGCGCTGCCGCTCGCGGTCGCGGCTGCGGTCATCATCTGGCTGCTCTGGTCGTCTACGGCGGGCGGGCAGCGTGATGGGTGGCGGATTGCGCTGGCGTTGCTCGTTGGCGGGCTGTGGCTCTTCGGCGCATTCCCGCTCCACGCTTGGCTGGTGTCCAATGATGGTGGGTTGGCCCATCTGCTGCGCTGGTGGCAGCAGCGCCGGGAGGGTATCGCCGAGCCGGGTACCCCCGGCGCGGAGATCTGGGCGCACCCGCGCCTGCTCATTCGGGGGCACCCCGGCAGCGGTAAAACCACCCTGATGCGCCACCTGGCGGTGATCTGCGCCCGCGAGCGACAAAAGACGACACGGCCCTCTCGCGAGACGCGGGTACGCACGCTCTACGGCTGGCCCGACTGTCCCTTTCCCCTCTACATCCCGCTGCGTGCGCTCGATCTCACCCCGCGCCACGCGGATCTTCTCACGGTCTATAGCCAGAAAGTGGGGGTGCTGCTAACCCGTGACCTCGGCACCTGCAATGCAGCCTTCTTCGCCGACCGGCTCAGACGCGGCGGCTGTCTGGTGCTGCTGGATGCCTTCGACGAGCTGCGCGACGCGGAGACGCGCACGCTGGTTGCCCGGCTGATCGCCGCGCTGCCGCCCGGCCCGTCGCGTCGGCCAAACCGTTTTGTCGTCACCTCACGGATTGTTGGCTACGAGGGCCAACTGAACGGCGAAGGCTTTGTGCGCCGCCGGGTTGAGGATCTGGACGATGATCAGGCCGCACGCTTTATCCGCGCCCGCTACATGGCGATTGCGGCCAGCGAGCGGCGAGCGCTCGATCAGGAAATCCATTGGAACCCCGAGCGACAGGCCGAGAGCCTCATCCGTCGGCTGCCAAACAACCCCGGTCTGCGGCGGCTGAGTCGCAACCCGCTGCTGCTCTCGCTGACCGTGGCGCTGCACTATGATCATCGCGGGAAGGGCTTGCAGCTTCCCGAGGAGCGCTACCGGCTCTATGAGGAGGCGCTGCGCCTGCTGGTGCGCGACTGGGATCGCCGCAAGGATGCCGATGCCAGCCTGGAGCCGACCGACGACCGCAGTGATCTGACCCTCGATGAGCGGCTGCACCTGCTGCGCGAGTTGGCCTGGATGATGTTCGAGCAGAGCGCCGACGGTGCGGATGCCCGTGCCCATGCGGTGGTGCGCGGGGATCACGCCAGCGCGAAGTTGGCGGAACTGCTGGCCTTGCTCCCTGGCTTCGCCCCCGATAAGGCGGGCGCGGCCCGCCGTTCCTACGCCCATTCCGAAGCCGAGCGCTGGAGGCAAAACATTAGCCAGCGGGGCGGCGTCCTTCAGGAGTTGGGCAACGTACCCGGCAGCAGCGAGGTGGAGATTCAGTTCGCCCACCTGACCTTTCAGGAATATCTGGCGGCCCGCGCCGCCGCCACGGAAGATAGCGAGCGCCGCCTGACGCGCATCCTTGAGCGCTGGGATCGCCCGGCCTGGCGCGAGGTGCTGTTGCTCTACGCGGCCAGCCACGATGCGACGCCGGTGATTCGCCACCTGCTGGCCCAACCGGGCATCCCTCGCATCCTCCAGGCCGGGGCCGTCTTGCTGGAGCGACCAACAAAGTTGACCCGCGACCTCCAGGATGGGTTGCTGGAACGGTTGCGCGATCTGGCCTTCGTATCGGCTGCGGCCAGCGAGGAACAGGCGAACGAGGCGCTACGACAGCTAGAGGAGCGCACGGCCCTGCCTGAGCGGGCGGATCTGCTGCGTGCATTTCAGCACGCTCCGTATGGGCCAATTCGCGCCCGCGCCCTAGAATTGGCCCTTGGTCGCTCGATCATCGCCCCGCAACGTGATCAACGAGGCGTACCGTCGCCCCCGCCTGACCCGGATCTGGTGCCGATCCTGCGGCATGCATGTGAACACGACCCGCACCATCTGCCACGCCTCGCCGCTGGCTACACCTTGTCTGGCGCTGATCCACGCTTCGCTGGCGATGCCTGGATACCGCAGATGGTGCATATTCCTGCTGGCCCCTTTCTCATGGGGAGCAGTGACGCCGATCCAATGGCCGACAGCGACGAGAAGCCACAACACCGCATGGAGTTGCCCGACTACTGGATTGGCACGTACCCGGTGACGGTGGCCCAATGGCGGCGCTTCGTGAAAGGCGATGGCTACACCACCTGTGCCTACTGGACGGAGGCGGGCTGGCGCTTCATCAACGGCCTCGATGCGAAACCTTGGTACCTGCGCATTCTGCCGACCATGTGGAGCGGCCACGCAAGCACGTTGGATAGGTGGCAAGGCCCAGAAACCGGCGATGACAACCTGCCGGTCGTGAATGTGAGCTGGTTCGAGGCCGTCGCCTACTGTCGCTGGCTGAGTGCGCAGACCGGCCATGCGTTTTACTTACCAAGCGAGGCCGAGTGGGAGAAAGCCGCACGCGGGCCAGACGGACGAATCTGGCCCTGGGGCAACACCTGGGAGCCAGGGCGCAGTAATAGTGAGGAACTCAGCCTTGGCCGTCCCTCGCCGGTAGGGAGCTTCCCCGACGGCGTAAGCCCGTATGGCGTTCACGATATGGCGGGCAATGTCTACGAATGGTGTGCGACGAAGTACGGCAAGGGCTACCCCTATCAGATGGAGGATGAGTGGGCGGAGGCGTATCTGGAGGAGGATACCCTGCGAAGACTTCGTGGTGGTAGATTTGGGAGTAGCAGAACATACGTGCGCGGGGCGTACCGCAACAGCAACTTCAACGCGCGCTACCGCAGCTTCATTAGGGGGTTGCGGGTCGCCAGTCGTTCTCCAATGCCCGGTTCTGTGTCCTGAATCCTGAATCCTGTGTTCGGACTTCTGTGTTCGGAATCGCGATTTTTTTTCGTGGGTTGGGGGCGAGGATTGCGACATCGGCAATCTGAAATCTGAAATCTTGCGTGAGGTGCGAATGCCCAAGAGCTTCAACAACCTGTTTCCACAGATCGCCCGCTTCGAGAATCTGCACGCCGCATGGGAGGCGGCCCGGCGTGGCAAGCGGCGGCGTCCGGATGTGGCGGCCTTTGAGCGCCACCTGGAGTCCAACCTGTTGAGCCTGGAGCGACAGCTTCACGCGGGCAGTTACCGACCGGGGCGCTACCGCTCCTTCTTCATCCGCGAGCCGAAGCGCCGCAAGATCAGCGCGGCCCCCTTCCGCGACCGGGTCGTTCATCACGCCCTGGTACGGGTGATTGAACCGATCTTCGAGGCCCGCTTCTCGAACGCATCCTATGCCTGCCGGGTCGGCAAAGGCACCCACGCCGCCGCCGATCACGCCCAGGCGCTGTTGCGCCGCTACCCCTACGTCCTCAAAGCTGATGTCGCTCAATTCTTTCCTTCCATTGATCATCAAACACTCGATGGCATGCTCTCCCGCCATATCGCCTGTCGGCGCACGATGGATCTCTGTCGGCGGATCATGACGAGCGGCGACGGCATTCTGGCCAGCGAGTACACGCTCCGGTTCTTTCCCGGCGACGACCTCTTCGCCGCACAGCGCCCGCGTGGCCTGCCCATTGGGAACCTGACCAGCCAGTTCTGGGCGAACGTCTATCTGAACCGCGTAGACACACTCATCCAGCGCGAGCTACGCCTGCCCCATGTGCGCTACTGCGATGATCTGCTGATCTTCGCGGACACCAAACCAACCCTGCATGCGGCGCTGGCGGCACTCCACACATGCGCCGCCCAGCTTCGGCTGACCCTGCATCCCAAGAAGACGCGGATCTACGCCGCCGATGAGGGCGTGGAGTTTGTCGGCTACCGGCTCTTCCGCGACCATCGCCGCCTCCGGCGCGGCAATGTGCGCCTGTTTGTGCGGCGGCTGCGGCGGCAGCAGCACGCCTATCGCACAGGTCGGCTCCCGGCGGATCGGCTGCGGGCCTCCATCCGCAGTTGGATCGCCCACGCCAAGCACGCCGACACCTACCGGCTGCGTTCGCGGCTTCTGCGCGCACACCCATTTGTGAGGGAACACAGCCGATGAGCAGCGAATCTCCCATCTTCAGCCAGACCTATGATCTGCTGCGCTGGCTCCTTCCGTTGGCGGCAAAGATGCCGCGTGAGCATCGCAACGGATTGGCCCGGCGCATCCCCGAGGCGGCCTTCGCGTTTCAAAACACCCTGATCGCCGCCACCAAAACACCCGCAGAGACGGCGTATCTGCTGAGTCAGGCCGACATCGCCCTGGCCGAGCTACGCCTGCTTTTGCGGCTTGCCCGTGATCTCCAGGCGCTCTCCTTCAAACAGTACGAGGAGGGTGCGCGGCGCAGCGTCGAGATTGGCCGCCTGCTGGGCGGCTGGCTGCGCACCCTTGCATGAGCTATCCCCGGCCTTCGGGCCTCACGATAGCGGGATCGACCGACCCACCCCATCGGTGGCGCGGCGGGAGGGTCTTCCGCCGTGGAACGTGCGCGGGGCGTACCGCAACAACAACAACAACGCGCGCAACCGCAACAACAATAGGGGGTTGCGGGTCGCCAATCATTCGACGGGTCGCCGGGGCCAACCGAATCCGCTGCTCACGGGTGGCGGTGCGGCCCTTGCGGGAGAATGACAGGTCGGTTCCGGGCTGTACCGCCTTTGTGCGGTGCCGCCGAAGACACACCGCCCCTCCCCCCGCCAGTAGGCCCGCATGGGCCGAACGTCGGGATGGGGCCAGTGAGCGAGGGCGGCGCACGGTGAGAACCGTCGTCGCCCTGGCTAACATGAGTGGTACATAACAGTGGCCTATCAGTTATCAGTTATCGGCTATCGGCGATGATGCACAATCCCTTCACCCGCAGCGGTGCGCTGCGACTCAATCACCCGCTCTTTCGCGGGCGGGCCGCCGAGCTTGACCGGCTGGAGCAGGCGTGTCTCGCCGACTTCGACTTCTTCCTGCTCGTCTACGGCGGGCGGCAGAATGGCAAGACCAGCCTGTTGCTTCGGCTGGAGGCCCGCCTGCGCGAGCGGCTGGCCGCAGGCGTGCGGGTGTGCCGGGTGGACTTTCAGAGTCTCCCTCGCGCCGCCTCGCACGATGCCTATCGCTACCTCGCACGCAGCGTGGCGCGGGTGTTGCCGCACGCACCGCAGAGTCCGGAGATGCCCGACGCGCCTGCCCTGGGGGATTTTCTGGAAGCGGCGCTGACGGGCAATGAAACACAACGGCTGGTGCTGCTCCTGGATGAACTCGGCACCCTGCCCGACGCCACCCGCGAGGATCTGGCCCATGTGCTGCGCTCCCTGCATACGCGCCGATTGGGTAGCCCCGCGCTGGCGAAAGCCCAGTTCGTCCTTGCCGGGGGGATCGAACTCTACAACCTCGCCGTGGTAGAGGCATCGGCGCTGCGCAACGTCTGCGAGATCGTGCGCCTGAGCGACCTGAGCGAGTCCGACGCGGTGGCCCTGATCGCGGACGGCCTCACGCTGGTCGGTATGGACACGAGGGATGCAACCGCCGTCGGCCAGGCGATCTATACCCGCGTGGGCGGGCACCCGTACTTTACGCAGCGATTGGGCGAACTGCTGGCGACGCAGCACCTCGCGGGCAACAGGGTAGACGAGGCAAGCGTTGAGGCGCTATCGTGGCAACTCTTGGAGTACAGCGACCCGCTGCTCGAACACCTGCGGCGCGGCATCGCCGATTTGAAATTGGATGACGCCGCACGCCGTCTGCTGAGTATGAGTCAGCGCACGAGCCGCACCGACGCCGCGACGGAGCGGCTGGACTTACTGGGCCTCGCGGAACGAACGGGACGCCATTGGGCACCGCGTAGCCCGCTGCTGGCGGTGGCCCTCGCCGAGTGGCTGCATGTCGGCATGCCCGAGACCGACCGTATGACCGACGCGGCCCAGGCGGTTCGGCACATCGCGCTCGCTCGGTATCTCAGCGATCTGAAGCTAGAGCAGTCCACCACTAGCAGCCACGCCGAACGCGCCAGCACGCCTGCCGAGCAGATGCGCCTCCAGCGCCACGCCAACGATTTGGCCGATGAGATTGCTCGGATCGAGGCGGCACCGCGTCCGGCGGTAGGGGCGGCTCGCGAGCCGCCCTTTCGTCCGGCGGTAGGGGCGGCTCGCGAGC
>CAIXLU010000081.1 GCA_903920315.1 uncultured Oscillochloris sp. | reverse complement strand
ACGCTGAGCGCAGCGAAGCGTCCCGGCGATGATCATGCTCATCGGGACGCTTTGCTGCGCTCAGCGTGACAGGGTGAGTTTTGCGGTATTGCGTACACTTCAACATCACCGATGTTGTTGTCTATGGTTGTGCATGCGATCCTCATCACCGGGGCGTCATGCTTGGAATTTTAGTTCTCTATACCTGAGTACTCGTAAACCTTGAGTTCAGATCTGTTGATTTGATAATGTGGTGCGACTCCCCAATCGGCCCCACGTGATCTAGCATTTCCTCATACCATCCGGAGTCGCTCCTTCGCTCCCCCTCATTGGTGAAGGAACGAATATGTATGATCCCAGATCTCGATACCGCCCGTTGCGATTTTTCACGGAACCGCTGGTCTGGCTGCTGGCCGGTCTCATGATCGGGCTGGCGTTGCTCTCCTTTGCGCTGGCGTGGCGCGATGAGCAACTGCTGCTGGACGCACGTCTGAACACCGATGCCACCGAGATAACCCGCCTGATTGAAGACACCATGACCGAGAACGAGCGCTCTCTGCTCGCGACGCGGGCGCTCTTCGCTGCCTCGCATACGACCGAGCGCACGACATTTAGCGAGTTCGTCACACCGCTCCTGGAGCGATTGGCGGACACGCAGGCCATCGCCTGGGCACCACGGGTATCCGCCGCTGAGCGTGCGTCGTTTGAACGATCCGTGCAGGCGACCGGCGTGCCTGACTTCATGCTGTACGAGCGCGATGCCAGCGGCCAGCGCGTCCCGGCATCCGGGCGACCTGAGTATTTTCCGGCCACGTTCATTGAACCTTTCGCGCTCAACCGCGAGGCCATCGGCTTTGACCTTGGTTCGGACAGCAGCCGCCTCCAGACGCTTGCCCTCGCCCGCGACACCGGCCAGCCCGCGCTCACGCCGCCGATCCACTTGGTGCAGACGACCGATGAGGATTACGGTCTCCTTCTCATCTTGGCGGTCTATCGCCAAGATGCGCCGACCGACTCGCTCACCGCACGCCGGGAGAATCTGCGGGGCCTGGTGTATAGTCGCTTTCAGATGAGCGCTCTGCTCGAAAAGGCACGATCCCAGCTCAACCCGCGCGATATTGAGCTGTACATGTTCGATGTGAGTGACGCGCAGCCACAGTTGCTCGCCTTCCATCCCTCGCATTCCGGCGCGCAAGCTCTGCCCGCAGGCGCGTCCCCTGATCCGGTTAGCCTGGAGACAACGCTGCATTCCACCACCCAGTTCGAGAGTTACGGACGCACGTGGAGGATCGTGGCCCGACCTGGCCCGGCCTATGTGGTTGCACTGCGTAGCTGGGATGCCTGGTCGCGCCTGATCATCGGGCTGCTCTCGGTGGTGGTTTTTCTCCTCTATATATACATCCGCAAGCGAGCCGACGATCTCCTTCGGCAAAGCCAAGCTCGCCTCGAACTGGCGCAGGCAGTGACCCATCTCGGCAGTTGGGAGTTGGATCTCGCCACTGGCACGGGCATCTGGTCACAGGAGATGTATCGACTTTTTCAGCGCGACCCGACGACCCACCCGCCCGTCTTTGAGGAATTCCTCCAGGAAGTTCACCCGGAGGATCGCACCGTCGTGCAGGCAGCACTCATGCACGCCAGCACAACGGGCGAGCGAGTCACGGTTGAGCATCGCGACAATGCGCCACCGGATGCCGTTCGGCACTTTGAAGTCACGGTGCATACCATCAAGGACGCGCAGGGGCGTCCCCTCCGCTTGGCCGGGGCGGTACTCGACATTACCGCACGCAATCGCACCGAAGCGCGCCTGAGTAGGCTCAATCGCACCTATGCCTTGCAGAGCGAGATCAACCAGACCATTGTGCACGTGCGTGATCTGCACGAACTGTTCGCTACCACATGCCAGATTGCGGTCTCACAAGGCGAGTTTTGTATGGCCTGGATTGGTCGACCTGACCCGCAGACCAGACGGGTCTCCCCTGTCGCCCACGCAGGGGCAGCCGACGGCTATCTGGAAACGCTCTCGATTGTCGTGGACGATAGCGCCGCCCGCGATGCCTACGCCTCCACGCTGCACGCGGGCGAGCATGTGGTGATAAATGATATTGCCGGAGATCTGCGCATGGGGTCGTGGCGCGACGCCGCCCAGCGTCTCGGCTATCGTGCGTCAGCTATTTTCCCGCTGATGGTCGCGGGCGAGGTATACGGCGCGCTCAACCTGTATGCGCCCGAAATTAATTTCTTCGATGCAGATGAACTCAAGTTGCTTGACGAGATAGCGACCGACATTGCTTTTGCGATTGAGTTTATTGGACAAGACACGCAGCGCCATCTAGCTGAGGAAAAGTTGCGTGCCAGCGAATCGCGCTACCGCCTGTTGGCCGAGAACACCAGCGACGTGATCTGGCAGATGGACGTTGCCAGTGAGCGTTTCACCTATGTTAGCCCGTCGGTGCAGCACTTGCGCGGCTACACCCCCGATGAGGTGCTGGCCCGTCCGGTCAGCGATGCCCTTATCCCTGAATCGTATCGAGATGTGACCAGATGGTTGCGCAACCATCTGGCTACCCTGGAGGTCGGCGAGAATCCGAACCCGGTGCAGGTGAACGAGGTGTACCAACCGCACCGCGACGGGCACATCATCCCCATCGAGGTGGTCACCAAATTCCTGCGCGACCCGCAAACGGGAGCCCTGACCATTCTGGGCGTCAGTCGCGACATCACCGCCCGCAAGCAGGCCGAGGTGGCGCTGAAACAGAGCGAGGCGCGCTATCGAGTGATCTTCGAGGGAGCCAACGAGGGCATCATCGCCGTGCGTCACGAGGATCGGTCGTTCCTGTACATCAACCCCGCCATGTCTGCGTTGTTTGGCTACACGCACGACGAGTTCCTGCAGCTAACCGTCACCCATCTGCACCCGAGCGAAACCCTGCCGTATGTGCTTGCCGAGTTTGAGTCGCTGGTGCGTGGTGAAAAGACGTTAGTC
The DNA here is from genome assembly GCA_903920315.1 of uncultured Oscillochloris sp. GTDB lineage: Bacteria > Chloroflexota > Chloroflexia > Chloroflexales > Chloroflexaceae > Oscillochloris. The sequence continues at coordinate 764 of CAIXLU010000081.1, read as the reverse complement.
GCCAACATCCCCTGCATCCGCAAGGATGGGAGCGTGTTCTACGCCGATGTCAAAGCTGCGCTGGCTCGCCTGGATAACCAGGAGGTTCTCGTCAGCTTTTTCAGCGATGTCACCGAGCGCCTGCAGGCGGAGGATGCGCTGATTGCGGAGCGCAACTCGCTGGCCCACCGGGTAGAGGAACGCACCGCCGACCTGAGCCAAGTCAACGCGGAACTGTCGCGGGCGGTACGCGCCAAAGATGAATTTCTTGCCAACATGAGCCACGAACTGCGGACCCCGCTCAACGCCATCCTGGGCCTCAGCGAGAGCCTGTTGGAGGAGTTCCGTGGCCCGCTCAACGAGCGCCAGCAAGAGTCGCTCCACACTATCGAGATCAGCGGTCACCACCTGCTTGCGCTGATCAACGACATCCTCGATCTCGCGAAAGTAGAGTCGGGGCGGATGGAGGTGCAGATGGATCCTGTCGTGATCACAGAGATGTGTGTGTCCAGTCTGCTGTTTGTCAAAGAGCAGGCGCTCAAGAAGCACCTCCACCTGGAGTACCGCGTGGATGACCAGCAGGCGACCATGTATGCCGACGCCAAGCGCCTCAAGCAAATGCTGGTGAACCTACTGAGTAACGCCGTCAAGTTCACCGAGGCGGGCGGGCAGGTTAGCCTGGAGGTTCAGACCGACGCCGAGGCGGGCGTCGTCCGTTTTGCCGTGGAAGACACGGGCATCGGGATGAACCCGGAGGGGATGGGTCGGCTGTTCCAGTCCTTTGT
>CAIXLU010000080.1 GCA_903920315.1 uncultured Oscillochloris sp. | reverse complement strand
CCACGGGAGAGCATCGGCTTAAGCATATTACCGGCGTCCATCGCGCCTTCTGCCGCGCCTGCGCCCACGACCGTATGCAGTTCGTCAATGAAGAGGATCACATCATCGCGCTCTTGGATCTCTTTGAGGACGGCCTTGAGGCGCTCCTCAAACTCGCCGCGATACTTGGCACCGGCGATCATGGCCCCCAGATCCAGGGCGACAACCGTGTTGTGCTTGAGCGATTCGGGCACATCGCCCGAGACAATGCGTTGGGCCAACCCCTCGACAATGGCTGTTTTGCCGACGCCGGGTTCGCCGATCAGCACCGGGTTATTCTTGGTGCGGCGCGAGAGAATCTGGATAACCCGGCGGATCTCCTCGTCCCGCCCAATCACCGGATCAAGTTTATCGCGCTGGGCCAGTTGGGTCAGATCGCGGCCATACTGCTCCAGTGCGGCGTAGGTACCCTCGGGGTTCGGGCTGGTGACGCGCTGGGAACCGCGCACGGCGCGCAGGGCATCGAGCAGGGTGGCACGCTTGAGCCCAGACTGCCTGAGGATGCGTTCGGCAGCCCCGCCGGCGTGGTCAATCATAGCCAGGAGCAGATGCTCGGTGGAGACATACTCGTCGCCAAACTGGCCGAGTTCATCGTGCGCGTGCAAGATCACCTGGCGCATCCGGGCACCGATCTGCACCTGGAGATTGCTGCCACTGACACGGGGCAGCTTACCGATCTCATCGCTGATCTGCTGCTTGAGGAGACCAACAGCAACCTTCATCTTGGCGAGTACTTGGGGTACCACACCGTCGCCCTGATCAAGCAGAGCGTAGAGCAGGTGTTCGGGCTGAACCTCGCTATTATTGGCCCGTTCAGCGGCGCTCTGAGCCGCCGTGATAGCCTCGTATGTTTTCTGGGTGAAGCGATTTGTGTTGAATGACATAGAGCGAGAGCCTCCTAACGTAAAAATAGCCGATAGCTGATAGCCGATAGCCGATAGCCGGGCACCAGCGGCCATTTTCATTGAGCGTTGTGCGCGAATCGCATGTGTGGTCTATCGTAGCACACGCGCATGTGTGCGGCGCTAAGACTCCGTTAGCGTTGTGTATGAATCGTTGGCGTTAAGGTTGAGGGAAGTCGTGTGATCTACATTTAGGGAAGCGGGAATTTTTGTTAGCGCGAATAAGCGCTGGGTCAACCTGGGAGTGTGGGCGGCTCGCCCTCCAGAACCTCGACGGGCGAGACGCCCGCTCTCCCAAAGCCATGCACCGGGCATGCTAGAATGGGGAGAGCGATCACGCTTCTCATGTTCACGGATCCCAGGGCTAAGCTGAACAGAAATCGGAGACGATGATATGGCAGAAGAAACCCAGATGCTAGAGATGAGACTCGTCCGGCGCTCAGATGGTGTTGAGATCGATCTGCTCCCGCTCCAGGGGCTGTGGACAGTGGCGCAGTATTTGGGACTCAGCAACCAGACCAATCATCTCATTGAGTTCTCTGACGGTGAGATTGAGGTGCTTCCGATGCCAACGAGCAGTCATCAGGTTATTTTGCTCTGGTTGTACGAATTATTTAATGTCGTTATTCGGCAGGTCAGCGGGAAGATCCTTGTTGCCCCGTTGCGCATCCAGGTGCGACCTGGGAAGTTTCGTGAGCCAGACATTCTGATGCTACGCGATGCTCGCGATCCGCGCTATCAGGATGCCTACTGGCTCGGTGCCGATGTGGTGGTCGAGATTGTTAGCCCTGACCGACCCGAGCGCGACACCGAGGAGAAACCACGCGACTATGCCGAGGCGGGCATTCCTGAGTACTGGATCGTCAACCCGCTCAGTGACACGATTACGGTGCTGGTACTTGATAGCGATACCTATGTCACGCATGGAATCTTTGGTCGTGGTGAGCGAGCGACGTCGAATTTACTTGCTGGCTTTAGCGTGAGTGTGACCGAGGTGTTCGACGCACGGTAGTGTTCAGGCGAATCTCCGTGCCTGCGATGTTGGCATACACCTACCAGTGATGGATGACCCGCTCGGCTTCCTGGCGCGCTGCCTCAGCCTCCTCGTCCATACCCTGGGCCATTGCAAACCTGGCAATATCGTGGAGGATGTGGGCTTCTAGCACTCTGGCACGCATATTGGCGCTGATCGCCAGCGCGTGCCATGCCCGTCGTAGAGCCTCGTCATAATCCTCGTGGGCCGCGCTGATGGCAGCAAGTTGCGTGAGGGCCAGCGCCTGGCCGGTACGGTCGCCCACAGCTTGGCTGGTAGACAGGGCACTGTTGGCCTCGATCATGGCCGCGTCGCTCTTGTGGCGGGAGAGGTGTACCTCACTAATTCCCACCCGCGCCCACACCTCGTTGCTCCAACTGTTGGTGGCGCGAGCAAAGTCAAGAGCCTGCTGAAAGCGTCTCAAGGCAGTGCTAAGTTGTCCCTGCTGGATTGCCACCTGTCCAAGATGATTCATGCAGCGACTGGCCATTACTCGGTCATCAAGCCAATGATGCGCCACGATTGACTCTGGCTTCCGCTCTTCCGGGTGCGTTTTTCCACAAAGAGCCAGTGCCCGTGTCAGGAGGTGTTTTGCCTGCACGAGATTGCCTTCTGCGGCGCAGGCCATTCCCCGTGCGTCGAGGTAGCCGACCCGCAGCAGCCGTAACTGGCGGCGGCTCTCGCCTTTGCGCTGGCGTGCCGTTTGCCGTATAAACCAGTCAACCACCCCGGCCATGTCGTTCACTGTCTGGTATAAACCAACCGTCAGCAAATAGCAGAGCTGGTAGTAGCTCGCATAGGCCCGGCGCAGCGGATCGTTGATCTGGGATGCCAGATGTTCGATGATGCTGATATCCTCAGCCTGAGTCATCTGGTTGCCCACCCGCTCGTTAATGATCACCCGCAGCAGCAGCAGGTCGTAATGATCAGTGGGGGCGTTCGCGGTTACGAGAGCCTGCTCGATGTAGCGGAGGGCGGCGGTGTTCGAGACCCGCTGCGCCGCCTGCTCGGCTGCGACCTGGCAGTAGTGAGCCTGTCGCTGCCACTCCTCCGCTCGGCGTAGGTGTGAGATCAGCACATCGTATACGGCCATCGCCGCTCGCCCCGCCGCAATATCTGCCGCGTACGCGCTCTCGTACCAGTTCGCTACCTTTGCGTGGAACTGGCGGCGCTGCCCAAAAAGCAGGCTTGTGTAGGCAACCTCGTGGGTGATTCCGTATTTAAAGCGGTAGACTAGCTCGGGAGCTTCAAGCTCTAGATCGACAATCTTTAGGTCAATCAGTGTATTGATCTGCGCGCACAGATCGGAGTCGCTTGACCGTGACGGATGGATCATCGCCAGGAGTCGGAAGGGGAAGCTGCGCCCGATCACCGCCGCCGTCTTGAGAGTCAATCGCGTTGGCTCGTCAAGTCGATCCACACGCGCCTGGATCACGCCCTGGGCCGAACTCGATACCTGGAGCGTCATTTTGCTATCTGTGAGGATGGCCACACCATCCTCTATCTTGGCCACATTGTGTTGGAGCAAGACCCGCAGGTACTCCTTGATGAAGAGCGGCTGGCCTTCGGTCTGTCGCTCCACGTGCTGACGGAGCTTGGGCTGCACATCCGTGACGCCAAGGAGTGCCCGGATCAGCTCGAAGCTCTGCGCGCTGGTGAGTCGCCCCAGGGTAACGCGGGTGGTACACGAGTCGGCCCGTAGCTGCGTGAGCAGATCGGGCACAGCGTCGTCGAGTGGACGGTGCGAGAGGGTGATGCAGAGCGGGAAGGGCTGGCCAGGGTGTGCCGCATGCAGCAGGCGGGCAACGAGGTACAGCGACATCTCGTCGGCCCAGTGGACATCCTCCAAGACAATCAGCAGCGGACCTGCCAGCAACTGGGCGCGGATCATGGCCACCGCGATGTCAACCAGATGTCCTTGCTCGTCCGCGCCCGTCCCGTCGCCACTAAGATCTTCGGACAGCCCCAGAGCGTGGGCCAGAGCCTGTCGGGCCAGAAGGCTGGTGTGCGGCACCGTCTGAATAGCCTGGGCCAGTTGGTCGCGCTGCATCTTCAGGCTGGCACCCTCGTCAATCCCGCAGATATCGGCCAGGATGGGACGCCATGCTAGCAGCGGTACCCCTTGGCCACCGCTACTGCACTCGCTGCTGTAGCCACGATAGCTGCGCTCCATCCAGGTCGCCGCGAGATCTTGCAGCACGTAGCTCTTCCCAATCCCTGACTCGCCCTCTAGCAGAATTAAACTCGCCTGCCCGCCTACCGCTCGTTCGGCTGCCGCCGCCATCATCCGGCGCTCTTCGACACGCCCGATGAGGGCTACCGCGTCAGGTAAGTAGCGTTGCAAGGCCACCCCGCGCCCCACCCGCGCCCCGCCTGAGATGACCCGAGCAACCGGCACACCATCCCTATGGCCTTTTGTGATTACCAGTTTCGGCTCGGTCGTCTGGTAGCGGCCCAGGATGTCCGAGCATACTCGTCCCGACACCAGCACCTCACCGGGCGCGGCCCCCTGCATCAGATGCGCCGCTAGGTTCATATCGTCGCCCTGCGCCGTGTAGACTCGCCGCTGTTGGCTGCCCACCGCGCCGACGAAGAGAATACCCACCGTCACTGCCGCTCGGTCAATCAGATCGCGTTCGCGCAGTTCAAGGCAGCAGCCCACCGCCCGGCTTGGATCGTCGCCACGGGCCACCGGTGCCCCGAAGAGCATGACAAAGATCGCGCCTTTATCGCCGACTTCGACTTCGTTCAGCCAGCCGCCCCAGCGCAGCACCACCGCTTGAGCCTGAGTCACCAGCCGATTCAGATCCTCAGGACGACCAGGCATCGCGAAGGCAGCGAAGGCCGGTACGCAGCGCCGGTATTCAGCCACCAGTTCGTGGTAGCGCAATCGTTCAGCGAAGGTTGGGGGCAGAAAATGATCCCAACTGAGCGTACTTACCGGCTCAGTGCTGACGACTGATTGGGTCTCGATGTCGTCGCCCAGATGCGCGGCTTCATCCACGTGGATCGTGCCGGGGGCGGCCATTTGCTCCGCACCCGTTGCTGCGTCCATTGCTGGCCCGCAGATCACCAGATGCAGGCCGTGACTGGGCAGCCCGACCAGCACCACGTGGGTCAGCCCGGCGCTCACCCCGATGCGTAGATCCAGACGGAACGGCCCTTGCGGTGTATCAATCTCCGAGAGCGTATTGAGCGCCAGCACCATCGCCTCACCGCAATGTCGGGCCACCTCAATATCAATTCGGTCGGGCCACCAGGCTGTCAGCGCATCGCCGGCGATTGCCGCCACATCGCCGCCGTGGGCAATGATCGTATCAATCAGCACATCGAAGAAACGGGTTAACGAATCATGCAGTTGCTCAGCCCCGTCGGGCAGGCTAGCAAATGCTGCCGTAAGCCGGGTAAACCTGCTCAGGTCGGCGTAGAGGATCGTCGCATTGCAGCGGTGGACGAGGCCCGGTTGGAGTGTTGGCGTACCGATACGCTCGATAAGCCAGTGAGGGAGGAATGGGCGCAGAAATGGGCTCACCAGATCGTAGTTCATCGCGCCATCAGGTCGCTGTGTGTGGCCGGTTGGCACGCCCGTGCCGGAACGGTATCGGCGCGAGCATGTGTATTCTACACTACGCAGCGTATCTGTGCGTTCTGTCTAGAGCTGATGATCAGGTTTCAGGTTTTAGGTTTTAGGTTTTAGATTTTAGATTTTAGATTTTAGGTTTCAGGGTAATACCGCAGAAGACGTTCATGCGCGGGGCGCACACCGCCGCGATGAAAATGGGGCTGTAGGGGCGCGTCGCGACGCGCCCCTACCCGACACCCACCCATTTTCACATCAGTAACGCTGTCACGCGGGGTACCCGCCCCGTGTTGGTACTGTCCCGGCATCGTATCGCCGTGGGGCTAAAGCCCT
>CAIXLU010000079.1 GCA_903920315.1 uncultured Oscillochloris sp. | reverse complement strand
CATTGCAGGTGCGATCCTCTTCGTTGCAGGCGCGATCCTCTTCGTTGCAGGTGCGATCCTCTTCATTGCAGGTGCGATCCTCTTCATTGCAGGTGCGATCCTCAGGTATCCGGTTGCCCGGCGACTGAAGTCGCGGTCTCTTGGCCTACGCGGCCTACCTGATGCCGCGTAGGCGGCCTTCGCCACCAAGAGCCGAGGGCTTTAGCCCCAATACCTTTCAAATAAGCCGATCCTGTACCGACCGTGCCCCCTCACCCCCTGCCCCTCTCCCAAGGGGAGAGGGGAGTATATCGCGTCCTGGTGCGGAATACTCCCCCTCTCCCAGAGGGAGAGGGGGCTGGGGGGGTGAGGGCTGAGCGGCGAGAGATTCGTTATTTGAAAGGTATTGGCTTTAGCCCCACGGCGATGTCCTGGTGCGATCTTCACGCAGAGCGAAGCGAAGCGTCCCGGCGATGATGATGGGCACCGGGACGCTTCGCTTCGCTTTGTGTGACAGGGCGAGTTTTGTGCTAGTTACGGTAAAACCGTCTTGAACCCAAGTGTCTGCAATCTGCTATAGTTAGGTTCTCCTCAGACTAGAACATGTGAGACGAAGGAGGATCTATGGCCGCTGAGGTGATCATGCCAAAGCTCGGCCTGCTGATGACCGAGGGGGCGGTTGTTCGCTGGCTGATTGCCGATGGTCAGCCAGTCGAGCAGGGCGCACCTATCGTTGACATTATGACCAAAAAGATCACCTACCGGGTGGTCGCGCCGGTTGGTGGAACCCTTTACCACATGGCGCAGGTGGACGAGAATGTGCTAATTGGCGAGCCGCTGGCGCTGATCGCCGCCCCTGGCGAGTCGCCCTTGATGGTCGCGTTCCATGCCATGCAGGCTGCCCGCCGCGAGGCGCGACGTGCCGCGCCATCGTCGAATCAGAGCGACTTCGTGCCGACCTCGCCCTGGGCGAGGCATCTGGCGCAGCAGTTGGGCGTGGATCTAGGGCAGGTGCAGGGCAGCGGGCGAGATGGCTGTGTTGTCGGGCGTGATGTGATTGCCTGGAACGCACAAACACTCCCGTCGTCTCCACCCGCCATTCCTCTTCCCCATCCGCCCACACGTGTGCAGACTGTTCCCTTCGGCGGTATCCGCAAGATGATCGCCCGCCGCATGACCGAGAGCCTGCACACGATGGCGCAGGCCACCCTCACGGTTGAGGTTGATGTCACCGATATGCTCAAGCTGCGGCATCAGACCGATACTCACCCATCCCCTACCCATACCGACATCGTGATCAAGGCCGTTGCCTGCGCCCTCACGGTTCACCCACAGCTCAACGCCGTCTTACTCGGCAACGAGATCGAACTGCTCGAAGATATCCACATCGGCATCGCCGTACAGATCACCGATGGCGTCCTCGTGCCGGTCATCCGTAACGCCAACCAGCGCACGGCCACCGAGATCACGCAGGAGTCCCGCCGACTGATCAAGGCGGCCCACGCAGGCGAACTGACCGTTGACGCTGTTACCGGCAGCACCTTCACCGTTACCGACCTGGGGGTGTACGGGGTGGATTTTTTTGCGCCGATCATCAACCCGCCCGAGGCCGCTATTCTGGGGGTCGGGCGCATCGTCGAGAAGCCGGTCGTGTACCACGGCAAGATCGCCGTGCGCTCACAGATGATGCTCTGCCTCACTTTCGATCATCGGGTCGTAGACGGTGCCCCGGCTGCCGCGTTTCTCGGCAGCCTATCCGAACTTCTCGCGCAGCCCGCACCATTGTTCAGGTAAGATAACGTTCGCATGTATTTGACAGTTTGGGTACATGCAGCGCCTCCTGTTGCGGCAAATCTACAATCTAAAATCTGCAATCTAAAATCTTGTCTAAGGAGCGCCGATGTCCGCCAGCCAGCGATCAATGACCGATCGCCCCCTGCGTATCCTCCTGGTCAGTGCCGACCCGGATGATCGGCAGCGAGTCCTTCAGGCAGTGCAGCCAGAGATGCCTGGCCTCACGGTACGCCAGGTTTGTGGCGAACATGACCTGGATCTCGCCAGTGCAGACTTTGACATGGCCATCATCGAGTCACATCTGCCCTGGACCGATAGCGTATCCGTTGTTCACGCGATTAGAACCCGCTTCCTGCATCTTCCGGTGATCATCATCGCCGATGCTAGCTCCACAGAAAGCGTCCTGGCGGCGCTCAGCAGCGGTATTGACAGCTACATCGTGAGAGTATCGTCGCACCTCATCGGCCTGCCAACGGCCATCGAGATCGCCCGTGATCGCTCCCGCGAGCGCCAGACGATGCGGGCAGCCAGTTTGGCCCTCCGCGAGAGCGAGGAGGGTTTCAGAACCATCGTCGAGCAGTCGCCGCTTAGCATTCAAGTAATGACCCCGGACGGCTGGATCGTCCAGGTCAACCGGGCGTGGGAGAAACTCTGGGGCGTCACATCGGCAGATGTGCAGTACTACAACGTCCTCCACGATCAGCAGGCGCGCAGCCTGGGGATGATGCCCTACGTGGAACGGGGATTTGCTGGCGAGGCCGTCACCATGCCGCCAGTCGCCTACCACACGCCCGAGTCGCTCAAACTGGGCCGCAAGCGCTGGTTTCAGGCCCACATCTACCCGGTCAAGGGCGAGCGCGGCGAGATCCGCCATGTGATCATGATGTACGAGGATATTACCGAGCGCCAGTGGGCCACCGAGGATCTCCAGAAGCTCTCCGCCGACCTGATGAATGCCCAGGAGGCCGAGCGCAAACATATTTCTCAGGAACTCCACGACGAGCTAGGGCAGTCATTGACCGCCATCCGGATCAACCTGGCCAGCCTGGAGCGAGATCTGGCCACCAACCTCGCCCCGGCTAACCGCGAGCGGCTGGCCGAGACCAGTATGCTCGCCGACCAGATGCTTCAGCACATCCGCGAACTTTCTCACGACCTGCGCCCCACCATGCTCGACGAACTTGGCCTGCTGCCTACTCTGCGCTGGTACGTCAATCGCTTTGCGCACCGGCTGGGCCTTGAGGTTGAGTTCGAGACGTTCGGCCTGGAGGATCGGCTGGCCGCCGAGATCGAGACCGTCCTCTACCGGATTATCCAGGAGGCGCTCACCAATGTCTCCCGGCACGCCCAGGCACGCCGCCTCTGCCTCCACCTAGAGCGCAGTCTTCTGCGGGTGATCGTCATCATTGAGGACGACGGGGTCGGTTTTGATGTCCAGCGCTGGTCAGCCGCCGCCGCCCCCGGCCTGGGGGCGGGGCTCTTCGGGATGCGCGAGCGAGTCACCCTGCGCGGCGGGGTCTTTGCCGTTCACTCGCAGCCCGGCCAGGGCACCCGGATCTTCATCGAGCTTCCGCTAACGCCGCCTTCCGTAGAAAAAGAGGAATGATGAGCAACATCCGCGTGCTTCTGGCTGAGGATCACACCATTGTGCGCAAGGGGCTGCGCTCCCTGCTCGATGCCGAGGCCAACATTGAGGTGGTGGGCGAGGCCGATGATGGACGGCAGGCGATCCAGAAGGCGCAGCAGTTCCAGCCCGACGTCGTGCTGATGGACATTACGATGCCCGTACTCAATGGGCTAGAGGCAACCCGCCAGATCAAGAAACTGCTCCCGCAGATCCGCGTACTCGTGCTGACCGTACACACCAGCGAGGAATACATCTTCCAGATCTTGCAGGCCGGCGCAGCCGGATACGTCGTCAAGCAGGCTGCCGTCGAGGAACTGATCGCGGCGATCACGGCGGTCTCGCAGGGCAATGCCTTTATCAGTCCCTCGGTGCCAGAAAACATTATTGAGGAGTACAGCCGTCAGATGAACGCGATGACGGCGAAGGATGACTACGCTCGGCTAACCGACCGCGAGCGCGAGGTGCTCCAGCTTGTCGCCGAGGGCCGCTCAAACCGCGAGATCGCGCAGATGCTGCACATCACAACGAAAACGGTTGAGGCGCACCGATCCCGCGTGATGGAAAAGCTGAACATCCGCAGCACCGCCGACCTTACGAGATATGCAATCAGAAGAGGTATTATTGCCGTAGAGCAAAAGTAGCGCGGTGAGACATGTCACGCTTCGCTCAGCGTCCCGATGTGCATTATCGTCGCCGGGAGACTGAGCGAAGCAAGGCGTGATAGGGCGAGTCTTGCGCTTTTGTGTCAAGACTCTTCGCTACGCTGCGCTCAGCGTGACATGGCGAGTTTGACTCTACGACTCGCTGACGCAGGCGGTTCCGGAGTCGGCGCAGGCCGACGCCCAGCCGTAGGCTTCGCAGGCGCGACGTCAGTCGCGAGCCGAGGGAATCTGCCCTGAAATTGCATGGCTACCTGATGTGAAAAAATCCGATTACTTGTATAATCACCGTGGAATCCCTTCTATGACAGGGCAAGTTTTGCGCTGTTGCCTGGATACCTCATGCTCGATCCATCGGTGATGTCGCCAGAGCAACTCTACGCCGAGATTCACCAGCTTCGGGCGCGTGTGGCCGCGCTCGAAGAGGTGACTATCCCCATAACCGAGGGGCTGACCGGTGCGTGCGCCCATATTCTTGATCATCTCCATGATGCCGTCATCATGACCGATACCAGTTTGCAGATCCGCTTCTGGAACCGCACTGCCGAGCATCTGTATGGCTGGCCGCGTGCGGAGGTTATTGACCGCCCTATCGGCCAGGTTGTGCCCGTGGTACGCTACATCACCAACGAGGAAGCCGGAACCTCCATTGCCACTGCACTACGCGATCAAGGGCACTGGCGCGGCGAGGTCGTCCAACATCATCGCGATGGACACGAAGTGTTTGTGGACGCCAGTGTCCAGAGCGTGACCGACGTGGCAGGCGGGCAGTCCGGCTATCTTACGATCAACCGCATTACCGCACGCAAGCAGACTGAGCAGGCGCTCCAACACTCCATTGATCGCCTCCATATTCTGGCTGAGGCGTCACACGCATTTGCGGAGGTTGGTGCGGAGTACCAGACGCTGCTTGATCGGATCGTGCGGATCAGCGCGGAACGGCTCCAGGCCGCGTGTACCATTCGTTTGCTCGCAGACGACGGAGAGAGCCTCGATATTGCCGCATTTGACCATTATGATCCGGCTCAGCTTCATGAGATGCAGGCTCGTCTTATGCCCTGGCGAATCCACCTGAATGATCGCGCCCCGGCGGCAGTCGCAGCACGGACTGGCGAAGCACAGTTCATGCCGGTGATTGATCGTGAGGCGCTATCAGCAGTTCTTCCGCCAGAGCAGCAAGGAATCTTGCAGCACTTTCTCCCGCACAGCGTGATGGTTGTACCGTTGCGGTTTCATAGTCGCAGCATTGGCAGCCTGATGTTCGCACGTGATGACCGCGATCTTCCCTCCTTTGATACTGATGATCTCGCCCTCACCCAGGAACTAGCCGCCCGCGCCGCCCTGGCGATCAGGAACGCGCAGCTCTTCCAGCAGGCGCAGGCCGAGATCGCCGAGCGCAAACGCGCTGAGGAGACCCTGGCGGCCGAGCGCTCGCTGCTGACCCAGCGTGTTGCCGAGCGTACCGCCGACCTGACCGCCGCAAACACTGAACTCACCCGGGCGGCCCGTCTCAAGGATGAGTTCCTGGCCAACATGTCCCACGAACTACGTACGCCGCTCAACGGCATTCTTGGCTACGCCGAGTTGCTCCAGGAGGGAATCTACGGCGCGCTCTCGCCCGAGCAGAGTACCTCGGTGGCCGAGATTGGTGAGACTGGCCACCATTTGCTCAACCTGATCAATGATATCCTTGACCTCTCCAAGGTTGAGGCGGGCAAAATTGTGCTTGAGCCGATGCCCATCAACCTCATGGATTTGGGACAGATGGTGACGCGCATGGTCTCCCAGCCCGCCCTCTTCAAGCGTATCAACGTGACCAGTACCTACGATAGCTACGCCGAGACGATGGTGGCCGATGAGCGCCGACTGAAACAGATCCTGGTCAACCTGTTGGGCAACGCGGTGAAGTTCACACCCGAGGGCGGCAACGTGGGTCTGGAGGTGCGTGGCGATCCGCACGAGGAGACGATCACGTTCACTGTTTGGGATAGCGGGATCGGGATCGCGCCGGACGACCAGCGGCGCATCTTCGATTCCTTCATCCAGCTCGATAGCGCCCTGCACCGCGCACATGAGGGCACTGGACTGGGACTCGCCCTAGTACGACGACTGGTGACGCTCCATGGCGGCAGCCTGAGCCTGGAGAGCACGATGGGGGTCGGCAGCCGCTTTCAGGTTACGCTGCCCTGGGTGTTGCCTACCGCATCAACACTCCAGCCAGAGTCGACGGGCATGGAACCAGGGGCCATTCGCCAGGCCCTGGTGATCGAAGACTCGGCCATCGCCGCCCGGCAGATTGCCTACCATCTTCAGGAGTTGGGCACCAGGGTGGTGATCTACCAGCGGGCGGAGGGGGTGATTGAGGTGGCGGCAACGCTCCAACCCGATGTGATTCTGCTCGATATCCTACTGCCGGAGCCCGTGGGTTGGGATGTGCTGCGTGCACTCAAGGCCGACCCACGAACGACGGTCATCCCGGTGGTGGTGGTGAGCGTCGTTGACGAGCCCGCCGAGGCACGCGCCCTCGGTGCCGATGCGGTGCTGCTCAAGCCAATCACCCGTGAGCAATTGATTCAGACTCTGGGTATGCTCCCGCTGCCAACCCAACCTCCTCCATCCGCGCTGGTACTGGCTCCGGCAGATGAGACCGCACGGCCCGTCGTGCTGCTGGCCGAGGACAACCTCGTGAACATCCGCGTCATGGAAGGCTTCCTGATCGCAGTTGGCTATCGCGTCGTTGTGGCGCGGAATGGCGCGGAGGCCGTAGCCCATACGCTAGATCTCCAGCCAGCAATTGTGCTGATGGATATCCAGATGCCGGTACTCGACGGCCTAGAGGCGATCCGGCGCATCCGCGCATCCGGTCTGACGGAGTTGCCAATCATCGCGGTGACCGCCCTGGCCATGTCCGGCGACCGCGAGCGCTGCCTAGAGGCCGGGGCCAATGACTACTTCGCCAAGCCCGTCGGCCTGCGTCGGCTGCGCGAGGTGATGGCGCGCATGCTTGCTCGACCTGCCTGACATGAACATAGCCGATAGACCGATAGCCGATAGCCGATAGTGCACTTTTCCCTAGCGTTTTATCGCACGGTACTCAGTTTGTAGGGGCACTCCCTACGGGGTGGACTACCACACCCCCGATCCCATTGCCATAGGCGTTTGGGATTGCATGTTCACCATCGTGCGTTCGTCTGAGGTGATTCTCTCGCCTGTACCGTTCCTGCTTGGCGTTCTCTAGCATACTGCGCACCCGCCCGGCTTCACACCATACCATACAGGGTCCACGAGTCTTGACTACTAAGCACGACCGATAGAACTGCAACGGTCATCATTTTACCTGCCACCCGATTGCGTGGCAAAACCGCCAATGATTTGTGCAGGTACAACACCACAGCGATGCCGTGATGGGTTCATCATAGCACACTTGTATGGATTTCGCAACGTCAGCGAACGAAACAAAACGCAATGAAACGCACCAAAACTAAATGGTTCTTATGAACGCAAACGATACCGAGGAAGACGGCCCCACGCATGTGTCGGCGCATGCCCCTACACAGAGCCAGGATGTCGCAGTGCTACAGCAGGCGCTGGCCCGGCAGGAAGAAGAGTTGGGAACCCTGCGTGCGCGCCTCCACAAACTAGAGCGTGCAGAGGAACAGATCCGCCAGAGCGATGCGCGTTTTGCCACGATCTTCGCGCACAGTCCAATCGCCCTGGGCATCTCGCGCCTGAGCGACAGCAAAATCACCCATGTGAACCCGGCGTTTACAGCCCTGTACGGCTACACCGCCGACGAGATCATTGGGCATACGGCACTGGAGTTGGGCATCTGGGTACACCTTAAAGATCGCCAGCGCATAATGGAACAGATGCACGAACAGCAGCGAATCAGCGGTTTTGAGACGACGATCCGCGATGCATCGGGCGAGGGACATCAGGTACTCCTCTCGGGTGAGTTCGTATCCATTCATGGCGAGCCGCACGTTCTGATCCAGCTCATGGACATCAGTTCGCTAAAACAGATCCAACAGGAACTACAGGAACTGAACCAGACCCTGGAGACCCGGGTGCAGCAGCGCACCGCCGAGGTGAACGATCTCTACGAGATGCTGCGTCAGGCGAACGCCGAACTCGTCCGGGCGGCGCGGGCCAAAGACGAGTTTCTGGCGAATATGAGCCATGAGCTGCGCACGCCGATCAATGCCATCCTGGGATTCAGCGAGAGCTTCCAGGAACAGATCTATGGATCCCTCACCGAGCGGCAGCGGGACGCCATCGGCACCATCGAGACCAGCGGGCGCCACCTGCTCACCCTGATCAACGACATCCTTGATCTGTCCAAGGTCGAGGCGAGACGGCTGGAGATCCAGCCCGAGCCGGTGGCGGTGCAGGAGATATGCCGCGCCAGCATGGCGTTTGTACGCGAGCAGGCGTTCAAAAAGCGCCTGCGGTTAAACCTGGAGTTGAACGACCAGGATGCCGTCATCGAGGCCGATGTCACCCGCCTCAAGCAGATTCTGGTCAACCTGCTCTCCAACGCGGTGAAGTTCACCCCATCGGGGGGCACGGTCGGTCTGGAGGTCACCGTCGAAGCGGAGGAATGCGTGGCTCGCTTCGCCGTGCATGACACGGGCATTGGTATCGCATCTGCAGATCTCGGGCGGTTGTTCCAGCCCTTCAGCCAGATCGACTCGTCCCTTGCGCGTGAGACTGAGGGCACCGGGCTGGGACTGGCCCTGGTACGTCGGTTGGCCGAAATGCATGGCGGCAGTGTGACGGTCGAAAGCGAACTGGGCCAGGGCAGCCGCTTCACTGTCGCCCTGCCCTACCACCCCGCCTCATTCAAGGCTGCTCCCGACTTGGCATTTGTCGTCGTCCGTCCCGCGACGACCACTCCGGCAATGCCCGAAGCGGCGCTGCGAGGGTCAATTCTCCTGGCCGATGACAATGAGATCAACGTCAAGGTACTCCACGAGTACTTGCAGGCCAGGGGCTACGCCGTGACCGTCGCCCGGGATGGCTACGAGGCCCTGGCTCTCGCGAACCAGGTACATCCCCACCTAATCCTGATGGACATCCAGATGCCACGGCTGGATGGTCTGGCGGCGATCCGGCGTCTGCGGGTGCTGCCTGCCTACACCACAACGCCGATCATCGCCCTGACCGCCCTAGCCATGCCCGGCGACCGCGAGCGTTGTCTGGAGGCGGGTGCGACCGAGTACCTGGCCAAGCCCGTCAGCCTGCAGGCCCTGGTGCGAACCATCGAGCAGTTGCTCCACGGGTAACGCAATACCGCAAAACTCGCCCTGTCACATCACGCGCCCGGCCCGTAAACGGGCGGGCTTCGTAGATGTCGCCCGCGACTTCAGTCGCCGGGCGACCGAGTTCCCGAGGATTTTGCACATGCCCTGTTTCCCCAGTTGCCAAACTGGCCCGCCTTAGGTATAGTGAGAGACGCAAGGGGCTGTAGCTCAGTTGGATAGAGCAGCGACCTTCTAAGTCGTTGGTCGTGCGTTCGAGTCGCACCAGCCCCGCCAGCAGTGGGACGTGGTATTCGCTCTGCGAGTGCCGCGTCTTTTTTAACCCGTAGACTCTATTCTGGACTTTATGCCGTTGCATCAGGCACCTCGTCTTGCGGCGGCTCGCCTTTAAGGTAAGCGGAAACTCTCAATTCTTGGAGCTAGACAACGAGCGCAAACCCATCTGGCAATTCTGCCGCGTATAATGGCAGGAACAAACACCTAGCTACGCAGGAGGAGTTCATATGGCCCGGATTGGAATCTACGGCGCGACCGGCTACACCGGTTTCGAGCTGATTAAGCTGCTGGTGCGCCATCCCCAGATCGAGATCGCCTTCGCCACTGCCCGCTCAGCGGCAGGCACGAATCTAAGCGACATTTTCCCAACCTTGATTGATCAGCCTCTGGTGGCCGTTGAGCAGGCCGATCTGCGTAATGTTGACATAATATTCACCTGCTTGCCCCACAACACGCCTGATCTGATACCGCTGGTCCAGGCGGCTTTGGATGCCGGGGTGAAGGTGATTGATTTCTCCGACACCTTCCGCCTGGAGGATCTGGATACCTACGCCCGCTGGCGCAAAAAGGATCATCCCGCCCCTGAACTCCAGAGCGCGGCGGTGTACGGTTTGCCCGAATTGCACCGTGAGCGCATCCGCACGGCGCGGCTGGTCGCCAACACCGGCTGCTATCCCCTCACCGCTATTCTGCCTCTGTACCCCCTCGTTCAGGCCGGGCTCCTGGCCGACGGCCCGGTGATTGTTGATAGTAAGTCGGGCGTGTCGGGTGCCGGACGTTCGCTCTCGCTCAAGACTCACTTCGGCGAGACCCACGAAACCTTCAGTGCCTACAATATTGGCCGGACGCACCGCCATCTGCCCGAGATGGAGCAGGAGACCGGGCTGCATATCATCTTCTCGCCGCATCTGCTCCCGGTCTACCGGGGTATTTTGTCTACTATCTACGTCAACACAAAGCCAGGCGTGAGCGAGGAAGATGTGCGAGGAGCCTACGGGATATACGCCAACGAGCCTTTCGTGACGCTGCTTCCCCAGGGTCGGTTGCCCGAACTTCGCCATGTGATAGGGAGCATGAATATCGCTATGGGCGTGCATCTGGCGGAGGAAGGTCGCTACATCCTCGTCGCGTGTGTGGACAACTTGATCAAGGGGGCGTCGGGGCAGGCCGTGCAGAGCATGAACCTGATGCTGGGCCTGGAGGAGACGGCAGGGCTACAATAAAAACAGAATCGGCATTAGGGAAAGCAGATCTTCTTCATCATCCCATCCCGGCACCATGTCACCCTGAGCGAAGCGAAGGGTCTGTCAGGATGCCGGGAGAGATGCTTCGCTTCGCTCAGCATGACATGGTGCCGGGACGCTCACGAATTTCCACGTCCCTTACACGAGGGCCACTTCACTCGTACGGTCGAAGATGTGCATCTTCTCCATATCAATCACAAGCTCTAGATTCTGACCGGGGCGCGCGGTGGTGCGCGGATCGAGGCGACCAATAAACTCTTTGCCGCTGATCTCGATGTAGGCGTAAACCTCAGAACCCATCGCCTCGGTCAGGTTCACCTGGGCTGTGAACCTCGCGATTTCGTCTACCCCACGGGCGACATAATGAGAGTCGTGGATATCCTCGGGGCGGATGCCAAAACAAATAT